>SKRJ01000139.1 GCA_007118555.1 Anaerolineae bacterium
GAGCCCCCCCAGCGGGGCGAGCGGCGCGTGATGCTGCGCATGCCCGGCTCGGCCTCCAGCATCCATCTCTCCTACCACGCCCCTGCGACCTCGCACCCCGACTTTGTGCCCCTGACCGTGGCCGATGCCGTTCTCTCGGGGGGCAAGGCCATGTTCTCCTTTGGCGGCAGTCAAGCGCGCAGCGCTCGTCTGTATCGCGCCCTGGTAGAGACCGAGTTGGCGTCCAACGCCTCCAGCGACTATCAGCCCAGCCTGGATCCCTTTTTCTTTTCCCTGGACGCCACCGTACGTGAGGGCGTCTCTCCCGATGAGGTGGAGAAAGCCCTGCGGCAGGAGGTCCGCCGTCTGCAGGAAACCCCGGTGGCCGAGAGCGAGCTGCAGGTTAGCATCCGGCAGGCGCAGGCCCAGTTTGCCTACAGCTCGGAGAGCGTCACCAGCCAGGCCCTGACGCTGGGCTATCTCGAGATGGTGGATCACCACGAGCGCATGGAGACCATGCTGGACGAGTTGAGCGCCGTGACACCGACCGACGTCCAGCGCGTGGCCCAGCGCTATCTGGTGCCCGAAGAGTGCACCGTGGGCTGCTTTTTCCCTACCGATGGGGTGGGCGAGCCCGACGATGGGAGCCGTCCGGCCCGGGTCTGGAGCCTGCGACGCGGCCTGCAAGGGTACACAGGCGCCTATCAGGCGGTAGGCCCCGATACGATCACCCGCGCCACCCTGGACAATGGGCTCACCGTCCTGGTGCAGGAGCGCCCCTCCAGCGCCGCCGTATCGGTCGCCGGCCAGTTGGAGGCCGGCAGCTTTCTGGACGAACCTGCCACCCAGGGGATCACGGCGATGACCTCCGCCATGCTGCGGCGTGGCACGGAAAAGCATAGCTTTCAGGAGCTCAACATCGCCCTGGACAATGTCGGCGCGTCGTTCAACCTGCTGTGCGGCCGCGACGAGATCAGCTTTGGGGGGCGCTCGCTGGGCGAGGACTATGGGCTGCTCATCGAGCTGATGGCCGAGATGCTGACCACCCCCACCTTTCCCGAGCAAGAGCTGGCTCGCCAACGCGGGCAACTCCTCACCCGCATGGGCGACCTCGAGATGGAGACGGGCTATCGGGCCAACCAGGCCTTTATCGAGAGCCTCTATCCGCGAGAGCATCCGTACAGCCGCCTCGTGCTGGGCACGCGAGAGACCGTGAGCCGCCTGGATCGCGAGGCGCTTGTGCAGCACTATGCCGAGCATATCTATCCCCAGCGCGGCATCTTGAGCGTGGTCGGCGCGGTGAACGCCCCGCAGGCGTTGGAGCGGTTGAACGCCACGCTGGGGCAATGGCTGCTAGGGCGTCCGGTGGGCCCGCCCTACGAGTCGCCACCCTGCGAGCTGCCTGCGGAGCCGATCACCCGGTTGGTGCACCTGCCCGGGCGCCCCCAGATCGACCTGATGCTGGGCGTGCTCGGCATGGCCCGCCATGAGGCCGACTATTACCCCGCCGCGCTGGCCAATATCGTGTTGAGCAGCCTGGGGATGATGGGCCGCCTGGGCGAGACCATCCGTGAAGAGCTGGGTCTGGTGTATCATATCGGCAGCAACCTGTACAGCAGTCCCGGTAGACGGCCCTGGTTCGTGTCCGCCGGGGTGTCGCCCAGCATGTTGGACGAGGCCATCGCCGCCATCCACGACCAGATCGGGCTCATGCGCGACGAGCTGATCTCGCAGGAGGAGATGGACGACACACAGGCGTTGCTCACCGGGTCGTTGCCGATCTTTCTCGAGACCAACGAGGGGATCGCCAGCTTTTTGCTGGCCATCGAGAGGTACGACCTCGGTCTGGATTACCTCGAGCGCTATCCCGCCCTCGTCCAGGCCGTGTCACGCCAGCAGATCCAGGATGTCATGCAGCGTTACTGGCCAGAGGGGCGCCATATCGTCGCTGCCGCTGGCTCGCTCGAGCCCGAATCCATGGGAGAGGACGCCTGATGGCGGACGCCTAAGAGCGTCTGCGCTCCCTGCGGATCCAATAGATCACGCCGAATACCAACAGCCCATTCACGATATACAGCAGGGTCAGCCCCGCGGCGCTACGCTCCACCCTCGCGGCCCCGGCGGGCGTGTCGCTGACAGGCGCGGCGTGCTCTGCCAACCAGAGCGCCTCGATCTCCCGATCCACCACGAGGGGGGCCGCCGTGGGCGGCGGCTCGGGCGTCGCCGGCGGTGCCATAGCCAACGATTCAGGCGTGGCCGTCTGAGCAGGCTCGGCGGTGGGCACAGATGTCTCGGTGGCCGTGGGCATTGGAGTGGGCGCCGATGTAGGCGTCGCCGTAGGAAGCAGCGTGGGCGTTGCAGTCGGCAGGGGCGTAACCGTGGGACGCAGCGTCGGCGATGGGACGAGGGTCTGGGTAGGCGTGGGCGTCGCCGTCTGGACCGCGACTGCCATCAGGCAGGCGGCATCCCAGTACGAGTCGTTGTACTTGGTGCGAAAATCGGGCTGCCCGCGCGTATACACCGTCACCCGATCGCTCTGGGCGATGGTCGAGACGCTGAGTTGCACCCACTCGTCCACCGGGCGGCCCTGATCGTCATAGGAGCGGGTGTCCACATCCAGCACCGGGTCCGACCACACGATGGAATCAGGCAGGGCATCGCCAAAGCCAGCGGGCGTGTCGCCATGGGGATCGATGCCCACCCAGACGCGATAGTCGCCCGGGCCCCTGACGGCGCGGGTCGCCTCGGTCTGAGGCTGCTCCAGATCCGACACCGGATAGCGATCCTCAATGATGATGTCCTCTTGGCCGGTATAGATCTGGACCCAGATGCGAAAGGTCACCCGCGAGCCACGGGGCACGCTCACCCGCTGGTAGAGCCCGGCGGTATGGGTCGACCAGGTGGTAAACATCCCCTGGGCGCGCTCCCCCTCGAACACCCGGTACCAGCCATCCCGCAACTCGGAGCGGATCAGGATCTTGTACTCGGGCTCGTGGTTGTAGCCCGGCTCGGTACGGCTGGGGTCCCCCAGGACCGCCCAGGGGTACCAGTGGTTGGAGATGTAGGACGAGTGGCTGGCGCCCACCACGGGCCCGTGATAGTTGCCCTCCTCAAAGCCGGGGTTGCGCAGCAGGTTACCGGGGCAGTCCGCCCGCGCGGGCAGGGCCAGCAGCGCCAGGAGCAAAAGCGCCCACGTGGTGATCATCGCCGTCCGACGCATGGTCCCCTCCCTCCAGGGCACGGCCGCTACATCGCCCGGGCAAGCCTAGGCCGGCGTCTCTGCCTTGGTCTCGCGCTCGATGGCCTTGCGCCCCTTGCGCGAGATGCGGTTCCAGATGCTCGTGAGACCCATGGCTTTGCGCATCATGGTCACCGTCTTTTCAGCCTCCTGGCTGGTGCGCACGGTGCCCTCGTACAGCACACGCTCCACCAGGCCTGTCTGGGCCTCGAAATAGGCACGTCGCTCACGGATCGGGTCCAGGAAATCGTTCAGCGCCTTGGCCAGGGCAGTCTTGACCTCGACATCGCCGATGCGGCCCTCCCGGTAGCGCGCTTTGAAATCGTCGATCTGCTCGCGGTTCGGGTTGAACACATCGTGATAGATAAAGACCGGGTTGCCCTCGACGCGGCCCGGAATGTCGGCGCGCACCCGATTGGGATCGGTGTACATGCCGCGCACCTTGCGATTGACGGTGGCCTCATCATCGGACAGGTAGATGGCATTGTCCAGGCTCTTGGACATCTTGGCCTGGCCATCGGTGCCTACCAGAGAGGGCGTATCGCTGATCAGGACCTCGGGCACAGGAAACACCTCGCCATAGAGATAGTTGAACCGGCGGGCGATCTCGCGGGTGATCTCCACGTGGGCCTCGTTGTCGCGGCCCACGGGCACCAGGTGCGCCCGGGGCATGAGGATGTCCGAGGCCTGCAGCACGGGATAGCCCAGCAGGCCAAAGGGGAGCGATTCCTCGTTGAGATTGGCGGCCTGCGCCATGTCCTTGATGCTGGGCACACGCTGGAGACGAGGCACCGTCACCAGCATCTCGAAAAAGAGGTTCATCTGGTAGATCGAGGGAATGGCCGACTGGAGATAGATCGTGCTCTTGTTCGGATCGATGCCGGCGGCGAGATAGTCGAGCACTACATCATAGATGTTCTGCCCGAGCTGATCGATGGCCGACTTTTCGGGCTTGGTGGTGAGGGTGTGCAGATCGGCCACGATGAAAAAGCACTCGTACTCGTCCTGCAGCCGCAGCCGGTTCGCCAGGCTCCCCACGTAATGCCCCAGGTGCAGCTTGCCCGTGGGGCGATCTCCCGTCAGAATACGCTTCTTCTCCATAATGCTACGCCTCCCCGATCGCTATGCGACATGTGCCTCAAAAAGAAAAAACTCTCGCCCGCGGCCATGGGCCACCAGGGACGAGAGATGCTCCCGCGATACCACCCTGCTTAGACGTGCCCCCAGGGCGCGCCTCGCTCTACAGGTACGGGCCTGCGCCGATACCATCAGCCTTGATAACGGGGCTGCTACCGGTGTGAACTACTCTGGGTTCGCTCACACAGCTCCCCGGCCCATTCGCCGGCCGCGCACGCGCCTCCCTCACACCTGTCGGAGGCTCTCTGAGCGCCGCTTGACCGGTTACTCTTCCGGTTCCACGCCTTGACAGGATGATAGTACAAGGGGGCCTGCTTGTCAATCGGACAATGGCAGGGCGCAGGCTCGCCGATCCGTGCCGGCGTGCAGCGCTTGCCTTCGCCATGCCCAAGGCCGGCTGCTCCATCTCTCAGACCGAGGACGCCGACGGCGTTTGCCTCTGAGCACCGCATGTGCTATAATTCCGCCGTCTACTCTTGTTGCGCAGGAAGGAAAGAACAATATGGCGCTGACCAAGTCAGAAAAGACCGAGATCGTTGACGAGTTTCACCGACATCCGGACGACACCGGGTCGCCCGAAGTTCAAATAGCCCTGCTAACCAAGCGCATCAACCGATTGACAGAGCACCTGCGGCAGAACCGGCACGACGAGCACTCGCGGCGCGGCCTGCTCAAGCTGGTCGGTCAGCGTAGGCGCCACCTCAACTACCTGAACAATGAAGACAGTGAAAAGTACCGTGAGATCATCGGGCGGCTCGGACTGCGCCGCTAGTTTGCATACAACGACAAGGCTGGCAATAGAGAGTAGTCAGGAACCTGGTATCCTGCTACTCTTTTTTTCTTTTCATGCCTTTGAATTGCGATATACGCTAGTTTTATGAGCCTGAGGGAGATCGTGAACGTTTCAAGCAGGAATTGGGGAATGCGTCTCGGTTCGACGAGGCCTACTCCCCAGTCCCTGGTCGATGCGTTCCGATCTCCCAAGGCCCTGCCATGAGAGAAAGGAATGATCATGGAACGCGAGTTTACTGCCAAGTTTGGACGAGACACCATCAGCCTGCGCTCTGGCAAGCTGGCGCCCCAAGCGGGCGGCGCCGTGCTGGCCCAGTGGGGCGATGTGGTGCTCCTCATCACCGCCACCGCTTCCAAGCAGCCGCGTGAGGGGGTTGACTTTTTTCCTCTGACCGTGGACTTTGAGGAGCGGCGCTATGCTGCCGGACGCATCCCGGGCGGCTTTTTCAAGCGCGAGGGCCGGCCTCCCACCGAGGCCATCCTCACCATGCGCAAGGTGGACCGTCCCCTGCGACCCCTCTTTCCCAAGGGATACCACAACGACGTGCAGATCGTCATCACCCCTCTGTCGGTGGATGAAGAGCACAGCCTCGACATGCTCTCGATCGTGGGCGCCTCTGCGGCGCTGATGATCTCGGACATCCCCTTTACGACGCCGGTGGGCGCCGTGCGGGTGGGGTACATCGATGGCGAGTTTGTCATCAATCCGACCATGCACGAGATGGACGAGAGCGATCTCGATGTGGCCCTGGCCGGCACCAAAGATTCCGTCATGATGATGGACGTGAGCGGCGACGAGGTCCCCCATGAGATCGTGCTCGAGGCGATTCGCCTGGGCCACGAGGCCATGCGCGACACCATCGAGGTGCAGGAGCGCATGCGCGAGGAGATGGGCAAGGAAAAGATCATGCCCGAGGTCGAGGAACTGGACCCCGCCGCGACCGAGCATGTGCGGACCCAGGTGGGCGACGCTATCAAGGACATGGTCGAGGCCGGCATGAGCCGCGACGAGCGGCGCGAAGCGGAACAGACCCTGCTGGCGCGCGTCCTCGACGAGGCCGACTCTGAGCTGGATCCCGACGATCTGAGCGAGGCCTTTGATCGTATCCTCAAAGAGACCATGCGCAATCATGTGCTCGACACGGGGATCCGCATCGATGGCCGCGGCCTGGACGAGATCCGTGAGCTTTATGCCGAGACCAGCCTCCTGCCCCGCACCCATGGCTCGGCCCTGTTCTCCCGCGGCGAAACCCAGATCCTCAGCCTGGTGACCCTGGGATCCGCCGAAGATGAGCAGCGCATCGAGTGGCTGACCGAAGAGACCACCAAGCGCTATATGCATCACTATAATTTCCCGCCCTACTCGACGGGCGAGACCTGGCCCATGCGCGGCCCGCGCCGCCGCGAGATCGGACACGGCGCCCTGGCCGAGAAGGCTGTCGAGGTCATGCTGCCCGACGAGGAAGTTTTCCCGTACACGATCCGTACCGTGTCCGAGGCCCTCTCCTCCAACGGCTCTACCTCCATGGCCAGCACCTGCGCCAGCAGCTTGGCCCTGTTCGACGCCGGCGTCCCGATGAAGGCGGCGGTCGGCGGCATCGCTATGGGTGTAATCACCTCTGGCGATCGCTTTGCCGTTTTGACCGATATCCAGGGGCTGGAAGATCACCTGGGCGATATGGATTTCAAAGTCACCGGCACCGCCAATGGCATCACGGCCATTCAGCTCGATATCAAGATCGAGGGCCTTCGTGACGAGATCATCGAGGAGACCCTGGCCAAGGCCCGGGTGGCCATCGACAAGATCCTGGCCGTGATGAATGCCACCCTGTCCGAGCCGCGCAAAGAGATCTCCCAGTACGCGCCGCGCATTCAGACCATCACCATCCCCGTGAGCAAGATCGGGGCGCTGATCGGTCCGGGCGGCAAGAATATCCGCGGCATCATTGAGGACACGGGTGCCAGCATCAATGTCGAAGATGATGGCGTGGTCACCGTGGCTTCGGCCAATGGCGAGGCCATGTCTCAGGCTCTGGCCCGCATTCAGGGGCTGACGGCCGAGGCCGAGATCGGCAAGATCTATACCGGCAAGGTCGTGCGGACCACCGATTTCGGCGCCTTTGTCGAGTTCCTGCCCGGGCAGGATGGCCTGGTGCACATCTCGCAACTGGCCGACTTTCATGTCGCCAGCGTCGAGGATGTGGCCCGGGTGGGCGACGAGATCACCGTCATGGTCACCGATATCGACAACTCCGGTCGGGTGCGCCTCTCGCGGCAGGCCGTGCTCGAAGGCTGGACCGCGGAAGAGGCCCGTGGTCGCGACCGCAGGCCCGGTGGCGGTGGCGGCGGTGGGCGTTCCCGCGGCCGCGGCGATTCGCGGGGACGCTCGGATAGTGATTCGCGCGGACGCTCGCGTCGATAGTGCTTGCGTAACCCTACCTATCAACCCAGGGCAAGCAGACCCTTGCCCTGGGTTTGAACTATGCGATATACTAGTGCAAATACCGAATGGACTGAGAGATGACGGATCAACCCGAACAAAAGTCCAAATCCTGGCTGCGCGAGCTGATCGAATCGGTGTTGCCGGCTCTGGTCATTGTGCTGGTGGTGAATCTCTTTTTGGCCCAGGCGACCCGCGTCGAGGGCCAGAGCATGGAGCCCAGCCTGCACAATAACGAGCGCCTGATCATCGAAAAGCTCACCTACCGCTTTCGCGATCCGGAACGAGGCGATATCATCGTCATCCGGCCGCCTCGCCATACGACGGTGCCCTTGATCAAGCGCGTGATCGGCCTGCCCGGCGACCTGGTAGAGATCAAGCTGAACCAGGTGTACGTCAATGGCGAGCCGTTGGAAGAATCTTACTTGGAGCAGCCTACGCTGGGCAGCATGCCAGAGAGCCTGGTCCCGGAAGGGCACGTGCTGGTGCTGGGAGACAATCGCCGCGCCAGCAACGATTCGCGCTCTTTTGGCATGGTCTCTTATGAAGACATCATCGGACGGGCTTGGCTGCGTTACTGGCCGCCGGAGCAGTTTGGCCTGATGGAGCATCAGTGATCCCACGAGGTTGCGCTGCGGGCAAGGGCCCGCATCATCGACTGGCCTTCTGATAACGTCTACACAGGGAGAGCAGCATGGCATACGCCAAGACATCGTATCTGCAGCACACCGCCATTCGTGTCAAGGACATTCAGTGGCACATCCGCTTTTTCGAGGAGGCCCTGGGCATGCCCGTGGATCGTGTCGCAGGCGATCCTGACGATCCGGTGCAGGTCTGGACGGTAGGCGGGGTGCAGTTGGTCTCGGACAAGGAGTTCGAGGGGCCCGAGGGGCGCATGGTGCACCTGGGCATCTTTACCGATGATCTGGACGCTGCGCTGGATGAGGTGTACGAGTGGGGCGTCGAGGAGCTGCCGCAAGGTCGCAACTGGATCAAGCTCCCGGACGGCCTCGAGATCGAGTTGATGCAGGATCCCGCCTCGCAGTAGCGAGGTTCCGCCTCGCAGTAGCGAGGTTCCGCCTCGCAGTAGCGAGGTTCCGCCTCGCAGTAGCGAGGTTCCGCCTCGCAGTAGCGAGGTTCCGCCTCGCAGTAGCGA
>SKRJ01000136.1 GCA_007118555.1 Anaerolineae bacterium
GCACCTGGTGCATGCCAACTGGGGCGAGGTCTATGGTCTGGAGACGGTCTCGGGCATCAGCCCGCTACGGCCCAACCCCTTGGTAGAGCTGCAGCGGCTGCCACGGGAGCGTTTCTGGCAGGTCATGAACGTGGGGCATGTCCTGAGCATAGACCATATGCCGGGGCATCCCGGTCTGACCGAGCTGTATCACATCCCCGCCGGAACATTGACCAACCAGATGGCCGAGGGGTGGGTCTACCGTGTGGAGGAGACGCTGCCTCGTGCCTATCTGGTGCACGAGGCCGCCATTGTGGACGATGCCGAGATGGCCCTGGCCCGCATCGGCGATCCTGCCTGGGAGCCTGAGAGGACGGTGGTGCTGCTGGCGTCCGAGGGGCCCGCGGCGCTTGATGGTGGCGCTCCCGAGCGACCGGCGATGGTAGCGGCGGAGCGGATCAGCCCACGGGAGCTGGCCATTGTGGTGCAGACCGAGGCGCCGGGCTACCTGGTGCTCAGCGAGTGGCGCCTGCCGGGCTGGCGGATGACGTTGAATGGCGAGCCGGCGCCTCTTTTGACGGCCAATTATGCGCTGCAAGCGGTGTACCTGCCCGCAGGCGAGCATACCCTGCGGCTGAGCTATGCGGCCGCCGATGTGCTCTGGAGCGGGTTTGGCTCGCTGGCGGCCCTGGCGGCCGGGCTGGCCGCGGCGCTTTTCTGGCGCCCAACGACGGCGCCGGCTCTGCGTCGCACCTGGACCTGGCCCCGGCGCTGGCGCATCCCCGATCTGTCGCTGAGCGCCGTTCCTGCCTGGCCGGTGGTCCTTGCTCTGGGCGTCGTGGCTCTGGGGCTGCGTCTCTATGGTCTGGGGCTGCCCGAGCTGGGCGATACAGAGGCGCGCATGTATCTGGCGGCGCTGGAGCCGACGCAGGCAGGCGAGGCGTGGGCCGGCTCCCAATATCCGCTGTTCCTGCAGGCATGGATGGCGCTGTTGGGCGAGAGCGAGCTTGTGCTGCGTCTGCCCGCGGCCCTGGCGGGGGCGGCCCTGGTGCCGGTGCTCTGGTGGCTGGGGCGTCGCCTGGCGGGCAACGGGATCGGGATCGGGCTGGCTGCGTGGGCGGCGCTGTCGCCCGGCCTGATCGGCGCGTCGCAAAGCGTCGATGGTCGCACATCGGTGGCGCTGCTGCTGCTGGCGCTGGCCACGCTGGGGCTCGTGCGCCTCCGGGAGCAAAGCGCCTGGCGTGACGGGCCGCTCTATGCGGGCAGCATGGCCCTTGCTGTCATTGTCTGGCCCCCGACGGCCTGGCTGCTTTTGGTGCACGGCGTCTATCTCTTGCTGGGGGCCGGTGGGCCGTCGCGTCGGCGGTGGTTGCTCGTCTGGGCGCCGTTCGCGGCGGCCAGTATGGTCTGGGCGATGGCGGCCCAGGCGGCGCTCTGGCCCCGGTTGGTCGAGGCTTTGGGGCCCACGGAGGCAACCAGTGGGTTCCGCTTCTTGATCGAGAGCCTGGCCGTCTGGACCGGCGGTCCTGGCTGGAGCCCGTTGGTCATGGCGGCTCTGGGCGTGGGCGGACTGGGGCTGATCGGGTGGTTTGGCCACAATCTGTATCGGCGGCGCGATCCGGGCGATGGGGGTGCCGAGCTCTTGCTGGGCTGGGCGCTGCTCTCGCTGGCAGGCCTATTCTTGCTGCGTGTGGCCTCGCCCGCGTACCGGCCGGTGGCCGTCCTGCTGGCGGCGCCCGCCTGGTGGGGGCTGGTCCTGCTGTGGGCTCGGCACATGTGGGAGCGGGACGCTGGCCCCGGACGGCACGTGGCGCTGGCTGCACTGCTCGTCTTGGCGGGGCTCAGCGGGGCGGGTGTGCTGCGCCACTATCGGGCGCAACGCCCTGACGAGGGTCCCGGCTATGCGGCGCTGGCCATGGCCCTGGCGGAGGACGCTCGCCCGCAAGAGCCGCTGATCACGGTTCTGGTGGACCCGCGTTGGGACTATTACATGCGGGACATGGGCATGGGGCCGACGGTGCTGGAAGAGGCCAGCTTTGCCTCGGAGGAAACGCTGGCCGAGATGGTGGCGGAGCTCTTGCAGGAGCACGAGCGGATCTGGACGGTGCTGCCTGCCGGGAGGGGCATCTGGGGCGAGGAGCAGCTCAAGGCCGTACTGCGGCAGCAGACTGTGGCCGTGCAAGAGCTGCAAGGCGCGCGCCATGCGCTTGTCGCCCATGCATCGGCGGAGCGTGTGCGCGAGGGCGCGCCTATCGCCGATGCCGTTTTTGGTGATGGCGAGATTGCCATCGCGGCGACACAACTCTTGGTGAACGGGCGTCTGTGGGAAGATGGGGCGGGGCCGGCGACGGTGCGGCCCGGCGATCGGCTGGGCCTGAACCTGATCTGGCAGGCGGGCGGTCCCACAGAGCGCAACCTGACGGTGTTCGTGCATCTGATCGACGGCGACGGCGCCCTGGCGGCGCAGCACGACGGCCAGCCCGCCCAGGGGACGCGCGCCACCACGACCTGGGCCCCTGGCGAACTGGTGATCGATCGTCACACCCTTGTGGCGCCCGGAGGCAGGGGCTGGGAGGGCTATCTGCAGGTCGGGCTGTACGACGCAGAGACCATCGAGCGGGTGCCGTTGCTCGACGGGCGCGATGCCTTGCGGTTGTACGATGTGCGGCTCGAGGGCGAATAGCACCTGCCCTTGACGCAAAGAGCGCCTGCCGGGATTCTACAGGGCAGGCGCTCTGGCGTCAGAGCAGACTAGATGGGGTTGACGACGATATTGTCGCCGACCAAACCGGGGTACACGCCACCCTGGATCATGCGCTCCAGCGAGGGGTGCCCCATCAGCCACTTGTTGACCGCCCGCAGCAGGCGGTTCTCGCCGGTCTGGGGCACGTCAAAGGGCAGGCGCTCGTTGGTGCCGCGCGGCAGATAGACCAGCGTGCAGAACGGCTCGCCACTGCGCACATTGATGGGCGCAAGGTGCATGTTCCATGGGGCGAACTCGACCACGCTGCCCTCGGGGGCAAAGAACGCCTCGACCTTGGCCGTGTCAAAGCGGATCTCGTCGCCAAACTCGACGTCCTGCACATGGGCGACCAGGAACACCGTGTCGGTGATGCAGACATTGACCTCGCTGCCGCGATGGTACTCGAGGCCGTTGAGGGCCGAGTTCTGCCCATAGCACCAACCGATCTGGGTGTCCATCCCGCCAAACACCTCCTGGATCAGGGCGGTGTTCAGGGCGCTGGGCTCTTCCAGGGCCTCGACCGAGGTTTCATAGGCCACCCGATCGGTCTCGGGGACGATGGCCCTGGTGCGGGTGATCATCTCGCTGGCGTCATACTGGGGCAGGTTGCGTCCATAGCGCTCAAACGCCGGATCGCCAATGTCCTTGATGTCCAGATTCGGGTTCACTTTGCGTAGCTGCGCCAATGCGTCGTTGCTCATGGGACTCCTCTCTCCACATATTTCGGCGACGATCGTGCGGGTCCCCCCGCGCCACATCATGGCCTACTGTACGCCGAAACGGAGCCATATGCAAAGCCGGGGAGCGTCCGTGTTACTCCACGGGTCCAAGGCGGATGGCGGCGGGATCGTCCGGAGCGGCGCCCTGCAACGCCACACGCTCCAGCCCAGGATAGGCGTACATGCCCACCTCAAAGCGGTAGGGGCCGGGCCCCTCGGGCGCAAAGGTGGCCCAGGTGATGAGGGTGTCGCCCGTCTGCCAGCTCAGCGACGATGTGGGCCGATCGACAACGAGGAGCGGCGTCTCGCCGTCGAGGGCGTACAGATGGTTGAACTGGTGATAGCGGTTGGGGCGCAGTGCCTCGGTAATCTGCCAGCGGGTTACCAGGGTGAGCTCGCCATCGCGCCAGGTCGCGTCCCAACCGACAAGGACCGCTCCATTCTCCAGGTGGACCGGGTCCACGGGCTGCAGGCCCCGGGACGGGCCGCCCCGTACGGTCAGCGCCGTATAGGGGGGCTCGCCGATGCGCCGGGGCAGGCTATGAGCGGCCTCGACGTGTGCCTGCGCATGGGCCATCGAGAGCGCCGGCAGATCGGGAAAGAGAAAGAACAGATGCGCCCGGGCCCCGTCGGGCGGCAGGAGCAGGGCGCTGTGGCCATCGACCAGGCGATGGGGATAGTCCCACAGGAGGACGCTCATGCCGGCGGCGTCGGCGTCATAGGCGGGATCGTCGTCCCCCGCATGCACATATACGGGCGTCCCATCCCGCAGCCGTTCAATGGCGGCACGGGGATGATGGAGCGGGGTGCCCATGCCACCCGGCTGCAGGACGTTCCGGTTGGCCTCGAGGCTCATGGCCGTCGCGGCGCCCTGGGTGAGGGCCACGAACAGGGCCAGCCTGGCCACCGTGGGTCCCGCCCAACGCCAGGGCAGCGCGGCGGTGGCGGCGGCGCAGAGCAGGAGCGCAGGCAGAGCCGCCAGTTGGTACTGGTGATAGACGGGTGTGCTACTCAGTATAAAGACCAGCGGGGTGGCCAGCGCCCAGACCGGCACCAGGTCCGACAGGATATCGGACTCGCTCGCGGGGGCCTGACGCGCGAGCGCCACGCTCCGGATCAGGCTACCGAGGCCGATGACGATCAGGAGCCCGGTGAGGAGCTGCGCCACGGGTTGGGCCCAGCTCAGCGGAGGCGGCCAGGTCCAGGCCCAGCCCAGCGGCAGCCACTCCCAGTTGGCTCCCGCGCCCACCTCGATCCAGCGCTGGTAGGCCGCCGGCTGAAAGCGCGCTCCGTCGCCGCCCAGCGAGCCCAGAGCCAGGAGCAGATCGGGCGCCTCGCGCAGCAGCCGGTAGGCAAAGGGCGTCAGAGCTAGCATCGCCATGCCAGTTCCGGCCAACAGCCAGGGCCAGCGGCGCCAGAGGCGATGGCGGAGCACCAGCCAGGCGCTGGCGGGCAGCAGCACGATCCCGCTATAGTGCACCTGCCAGGCGAACCCGGCGATCAGGAGATGGACGGCCAGCAGGGGGCCGCTGTTCTTGCGCACGCCCAGCACCGCCAGCAAGGCCCACAGCACCGCCAGCGGCGCCATCAGATCCTGGCTCCAGATGCTGCGGGAGTAGAACACGGCAAAGGGCGAGCTGGCCATCAGCAGTCCGACGGCCAGAGCAGGCCAGGGGCCCCATGCGCGGCGCGCCAGGTACCAGAGCCCCAATGTGGTCAGCACCCCCAACGCCCCGATCCACAGGCTGGCCACCAGCGGGTCGGGCGATAGGGCAAAGGGGAGCGCCATGAGCCACACAAAGCCGGGCGGATTGGGGACGCCGGTGGACGAGGGCATCCCGACGCTGGCGAACTGGCCGCCGCGGGCCATCTGCAGCGCCGACAGGCTGATGCGCGCCTCGTCATAGCCAAACGAGTGCACGCCGACCCAGCCCAACCGGAGCACGCCGGCCAGGGCCAGGATGAGCGCCAGACCCAGTGTTTCGATTGTGACGAGAGCGCGCTGCCTGTCCATCAAACCTCGCTTGCGTGAGAATGGGGTATACTATAGGCGGGTCGCCCGAGACGGGCAACCCGCGACGGGTGCGTTGTGGTTACAACCGGGTTGAGGAGCCGTACTATGCGACGTTGGGTCATCGTGCTTTTGGCCATCGTGGCCGTGCTGCTGGTCGTACCGTTGATCATTCCGATCCCGCCGCTGCGCAATACGGTGCCGCCGCGAGAGCTGGCCGATCCCGATAGCCGTTTCGTCAGCCTGCAGGGGTTGGACGTGCACTACAAGCTAGCAGGCGAGGGCGAGCCGGCCCTGATCCTGCTGCATGGCTTTGGCGCCAGCGTCTACTCCTGGCGGGACGTGCTCGAGCCCCTGGGGGAGCAGGGCCTGGTGGTGGCCTTTGATCGCCCCGCCTTTGGCCTGACGTCGCGCCCGCTGCGTGACGAGTGGACCCATGGCAACCCCTACAGCCCCGACGCGGCCGCCGATCTGACTGTGGCCCTCATGGATACGCTGGGGGTGGAGCGGGCGGTGCTGGTGGGGCACTCGGCGGGCGGTGCCATCGCCGTGCAGACGACGCTGCGACACCCGGATCGGATCCAGGCGCTGGTTCTGGTGGCCCCGGCGGTCTATCAGGGCGGCGCTCCGTCGCCCATCCAGCCATTGCTGCGCCTGCCCCAGGTGCGCCGCCTCGGTCCGCTGCTGGTGCGCCGTCTGCTGCCCCGGCTCGGCACGCAGGGGGTGCTCACCGCCTGGTACGACCCCGACCAGGTGACCGACGAGGTGCTCGAGGGCTATGAGCGGCCATTGCGCGCCGAGAACTGGGACCGCGCTCTGTGGGAGCTGACGCTGGCCAGCCGCCCTGTAGACGTCGGGCGCCTGCCCGAGATTACCGTGCCCACGCTGATCATCACCGGCGATAGCGACACCATCGTACCCCTCGACAACAGCGAGCGCCTGGCCCGCGATCTGCCGCAAGCCGAGCTGGTGGTCATCCCACAGACGGGCCACCTGCCCCAGGAGGAGCGCCCCGATCGGTTCCTGGAGGCGGTGAGGGCGTTCCTGCGCAAGCTAGAGTAGGGCATGCCACCGCGCCCGCGCTGATGCGCGACTTTTCGGGCGCGCCCGGATCACTTTTGTGAGGCGGGCCCGCGGGCGCTGGGAGCAGGTAGCGGCTCTACGGATACATTGGCGACCCGCACCGCGTAGGATTCTGGCCTGTCCCAGGGGAGATCAGCTCGCAAGACGATCCGGTTGGACGTGTCGCGCAGGTATACTTTGGGCGTGCGCACTGTCCGCATTTCGGGGTCAATCGCCACAGTATGCACCGGCTTGCCGTCGATCCACAGGCTCAGCTCGCCGTGTGCCCGCGCCGACACATCCAGGCTGAGGCTCGCCCAGCCCGCCTTGGGCTGCTCGACAAAGATCTCGGCTTTGTGGCCATCCATCCACCGAAAAGTGAAGCCGTCGATGCGCTGCGGATCGAACCAGCCGCGTCCAGCATAGAGCCACGTCGCGGACGCTCGCCCCACCCGGGCCTCGGGCACGGCCCACGCCCAAAGGATCGAGTCGTCGTGCAGGGGCGTGCCCAACACCTGGGCCAGTCGCTCGTCGGCCCCATCGCGCCCATCGCGCTCGTCCAAAAAGCCGGCCAGCGCACCCGCTTGGGCGGCTACGTCGGGGGGACTTGCCTCCGTGATCGGCTTGTGCACGGTGACATAGCCAATGTCCAGATAGTGCAGTACAGCGGCAGGATCGGACTGTGAGCCATAGACGAACATGTCAAGGCCTCGATCGGGATCCAGCAGATGATCGAGCCCCATCGCCTGGCCCGTTTCACGGGTAGGCCAGCGGGTAAAGTGCCCTCCGACAAGGCGCTGCTCGTGCACTGTCTGGTAGATCATGCCATAGTTGGCGCTGGGCACGATGAACTGACCGCGCACGTGGAACATCGGGACGTTCAGCACGGTAGTCTCGCTCGGTACATAGGTGTTGGCCATCTCGGTGTAAAAAGCGGACACGGGCGTGGGAAAGGCCGGCAATGGCCACCAGATCAGCAACTCGAGCAGGAGCAAGGCGCTGGTCAAGCCCATAGCCCCGATCTTGATCCACCTCGGTAGCGTGCTGGCCCAGAAACGACCGAGCCCCATGGCGGCCAGGACGGCCACAGCGAGCAAGGTCGTCAGTGCGAACCGTGCAGGCGTTCGCCCAATGCCAAAGAGGGGCAGATCTGCCAGCCAGGCATAGGGCATGGCCAAAGGCTGTTGCGCGTCGGGCGGGCCCGTCATCACCGGTTCCCCGCCGATGTGCAAGATGGGGCCCAGAGCAAGAACCGCTGCTGCCAGCGCAACAACGCACCAGACGATGCTCTTGCGCCTCTGCGTAGCGATCCCTACCGCGCCCCACAGAACCGCCATCCAGCCAAGATAGACTGTGCTTTCGGCTGCATTGCCGCCTGCGGGAACCAGACTGCGGGCATAGTGAGTCAGGCTTGGGAACCGTTGCACCAATGGGTTGAACGCGGAGGGTACCACAAAGCTGAGCAGATCCGCGCTAAAGGCCTGATGGCCCCCCTCGTCCACAAAACGCAAGTGGTCTCGGAAATGGTCTATCAGATAAGGGGCATAGAAGGGAGCAATGATCGCGAGGGCTATCACCATGCTGATCAAGCCGTAGCGCAAAAGCTGGAGGTAGGGGTAGCGACGTCTCTGGCGGGCCACCCAGTATGCGAGCACAACCACGGTCACGGGCAGGGCAAAGTAGGCCCCATAGAGCATATGGCCGAGGCCTACCAGGCTCAGAGAGATCCCGCAGCCCAGAGCGTTCTTCCAAGAGGGATTGCGCAAGAGACGCAGCAGGAACAACACATAGATGGGAAGCGAAAAAGTATCGAGTAGAAAGAAATGTCCCACCAGGCGTAGCGTACGCAGAGGCGCAAAGGTGAGCACTAGGCCCGCTACAAAGGCCCCCGCCTTTGACCGGGTCACATCATAGGCCAGCAGATACATCGCAAGGCCCGTAAGCGGAAAAGACGCAATGACGAGAATGTTCAGGGTGCCTACAGGGCCGAAAAGAGGCCGCAGGAGGATACCCCTGGCGAGCGATGGGAACCATGTCCACACCAGGGGAAAGTAGAGCCCGCCAGGCGCATAGAGCGATGCGACGTTCGCAGGGAATATCCCCTGCAGCAGGCTAAAGCGCGCCCACCATAGGGCCCATACGTGCTGGTAGGTGTCATAGGCATGGACAGGCAGTAACGTGCGTGGGTAGAGCGAGACGGGATACAGGTAAA
>SKRJ01000473.1 GCA_007118555.1 Anaerolineae bacterium
AGCCCACAAAAGAGCCGATATAGTTGCCCCGCTGGTACTCGCCGCCCACCACCACTTGCGACGTCCCCGACTTGCCGGCGACCCAATAGCCCGGCACGATGGCCGGCCGCATGCCCAGGTGGACCGCCTCGACCAACATGGCCGAAACCTGCTCGGCTACCTCGGGCGAGACCACCTGACGGCCCCAGTCGCGGGTCAGCGGCATCACCCCGTCCGCATTCCGCACGGCAGCGACCACATACGGCCGCCGGA
Organism: Anaerolineae bacterium; assembly: GCA_007118555.1. GTDB lineage: Bacteria > Chloroflexota > Anaerolineae > UBA1429 > UBA1429 > UBA1429. The sequence continues at coordinate 253 of SKRJ01000473.1, forward strand.
TGACGCCGCCGTTGGCCAGGGCACCATAGGCCATGGCCACCTGCAGCGGCGTGGCCGACATGCCCTGGCCATAGCTGTTGCGCCCCAGGTCGGACATGTGCCAGGCATCGTGGCCAGGCACCCGCATGATGCCTCGCTCTTCGGCGGCCAAATCGATCCCTGTCGGATCGGAAAAGCCAAAGCGCTTGAACAGCTCATAAAAGCGCGCCGGGCCCAGTGCATTGGCCACGTAGGCGGACCCGACGTTCAGCGACCTGGCCAGCATCTCGGTCATGGTGGTGATGCCGTGGGCCTGCCGGTCGGCGTTGCGAATCTCTTCGTTGCCGATCACGATCACGCCCTGATCCTCATAGGTGCTGTCCGGATGAATGACGCGCGCATCCAGCGCCGCCGCGACGGTCAGCGGCTTGATGACCGAGCCCGGCTCATAGACCGTGCCTGTGGCGCTATTGCGCCAGGTCTCGGGGCGGGCCTCGAAAAAGTAGGCCGGCTCATAGGTGGGCGAGTTGGCCATGGCCAGCACCGCGCCGGTGCGCGGATCCAGCACGATCAGCGTGCCCGAGCTCGCGTTGCTCGTCTGCTGAGCGTCGCGCAGGATACGCTCTGCCTCGAACTGAACGGCGCGATCGATGGTCAGAATCAGATCGGCCCCATCCTGAGCGGGCACATGCCCCCCCAGGACCGCCAACAGGCGGTCGCCGCTGGGATGGTTGATGCCGCGCCATTCGCCGCTTTCGCCGCGCAGCAGCCGGTCGTGGTATGACTCGAGGCCATACTGGGGCTCGCCCTGAAAGTTGACAAAGCCCAGGACGTGGGCCAACAGGGCCCCGTCGGGATAGATGCGCAGGAAACCGGGCTCTATGACCAGCACGTCGAGGCCTCTGTTCAGCTCGGCCAGCGCGCTACAGACCGGTTCGGGCACGCCGGTGCTGAGGGTGTGCCTGCGATCGCGGCTGCCCTGCAAGATCCGTTCAACCTCTACGCGTGGCTCGTTGAGCACGCTGGACAGGAACACGACCAGCGTCCTATGCAGGTTCTCGTCCTGAAGCAGGGGCCCCCTGAGACTCTGCAGCAACTCGCTGGGCTCGCCCGTCAGGCCATCCAAGAGCAGGGGCGCCATGGCCACCTGGTACTGGGTGGCCGGCTCCTGGCCCTCGAGAATCGTCTCTACCACGCCCTGAAGCCGCTCCTGGAGCGCACCTCGGGTCGGCGCATGGTCGTACCGATCAGGGCGAAAGAATACGTGACAGGCATAGGTCGAGCTGGCCAGATAGTGGCCGTTGGCATCCAGGATGCCCCCACGCACAGCCGGTATCATCTCGGGGGGCTGGGCGTAGGCCGGCGTCGGCATGATGAGCTGAAACCAGGCCAGGCGCCCGATGAGCAGGAACCCAAGCATGCTGAACACAATGAGCAGCCAGAGCATGCGCCTCTGCTGGTCCAGATCCATCTGGCGTTCTGATCTGTCTGTCATGATCCTGTACGCCGCATCCTTGCCATGTTTCTACCGAATCGTCGCATCTCTACCTGTCGTTGGTCCAGGGACGTAGCCACCCTCGTAACCCGTCTCTGAACCCCTGCCAGGCCCCGTCGGGCTCGTCAGCCACCGTTGGGCCCACAACGCTACCCGACTGAATATACGCAGCATCGAGGGGCCGACAACCTGGACAGGTTATGCTCAGATGACGCGATGCATCGGACGCATCGGCAAGCTGATAACCCTCTTCGATGCCGTGCTGCAGCACGCGCTTGAGCGAGCCCAGCATTGCCACCTCGGCGTTCAGCGTAACCAACTCACGATGGAGCTCCTCCTTGCGGATCTGCTGCTCGCGAACCTGACTGGCCAGCAGCGCCACCTCGCTGGATTGCCGCAGGTACAGCCAGCCCGCCAGACCCAGCACGATGAGCATAAGGGCAAAAAAGAGCACGACACGCATGTCCACCCGGGCGCCCCCATTGTCGGGCCCCAGCCGGCCATACGGGATGAATAGCTCGTTGCGTTGCCTCATGCTAGATTCCTTGTGGGCTCGTCCGCATCTATGGGTCTGTGCGCTAGCGTTTGCGTGCCACCCGCAATCGCGCGCTGCGGCTGCGAGGGTTCTCGGCCATTTCCTGTGGATCGGGCATGATGGGCTTTTTGGTGAGCCGCTCCAGTTGCGCTACATGTCCACATACACATTGGGGCAAACGCGGCGGGCAGATACAGTCCCGCGACTCTTGCACCATAAACTGCTTGACGATCCGATCCTCTAACGAGTGAAACGCGATAACAGCCAGCACGCCCCCCGACGCGAGGAGTGCCAGGGCCTGGGGAAGAACCTGCTCCAGCGATTCAAGCTCGCGATTGACCGCGATGCGCAACGCCTGAAAGGTGCGCGTCGCCGGATGAATGCCCCCCGAGCTACGGACGGCTCGGGCGACCACGGCGGCCAGCTCCAGCGTGTCGTCGATCGGGCGAGACCCTACAATGGCCCGCGCCACGCGTCGGGCATAGCGCTCTTCGCCGTAGGTGTGGATGATGTGGGCAAGCTCCTCCTCGGACCATTGGTTGACAATCTGATCGGCGGCAAGCTCGGCCTCTGGATCCATACGCATATCCAGCGGGCCTGCCTCCTGAAACGAAAAGCCACGCCGGGCTCGATCGAGTTGGAGCGACGAGACCCCCAGATCCAACAGCACGCCCTGCACCGGATCGAACCCGTACTCGCGAGCTACCTCGGCCAACTCCGTGTGCCACCCCTGCGCCAGCACGACCCGGTCCCCATAGGGAGCCAACCGCTCCCCGGCGATGGCCAGCGCCTCGGAATCGGCATCGATGCCCAGCAAGCGCCCCGTGGGCGCCGAGCGCTCCAGAATTCCCTGGGCATGCCCCCCCAGCCCCACCGTGGCATCGATATAGGCGCCGCCCGACCGCGGGGCTAGCGCATCGAGCACCTGGCCGTAAAGCACAGGCACATGCTGCCTCCGATCGCGCCCGCTATCGGGCGGCCGCTCCGGCCAAGCCATCTCTCAGACGCCCTTTCGGGCCAGGTCGTCGAGCACATCGCCCAGCATCTCGCGGTTGTGGACAAGCTCTTGGTGCCAACGCTGGGGGCTCCACAGTTCGATGACGTCGTCCGCGCCCACAAAAATGGCCTCGCCGTCGATCTCGGCGTACTCGCGTAGATAAGCGGGCACCAGAATACGGCCCAGCTTGTCGAGGCAGACCTCGCACGCGCCACCAAAGAACCAGCGCGTAAAGATGCGCCGCTCGCGGCTGGCGCTGGGGGCCAGCTCCAGCCTCTCCGCAAGGGCCTGCCATGCCCCTTGTGGATACAGCAACAAGTTGGTATCATGTCCGCGTGTGAGAAAGAGACCCGCGGCGAGACCCTCTCGCAGGCGAGCGGGTACGGTCACACGGCCCTTTTCATCGAGGGCGTGGCGATATTCGCCGAGAAACACCGAGGGACCTCCTCAAGGCAGAACTCGTGGAGATGGTACGACATCAGCGGTGACGCCCCACCTGTTCCCACCATCCTCCACAAACTGCCACCAGTATACATGGTGTGCCCACATCTGACAACGCAATCTACCGTAAATTCCTGTCAATCTGAGAAATCCGTGGCCCACTCTCTCAAGCCGCTTTTAGAGAACCGCCGTGACTGTGGCCTGCAGTTCAGCCTGCTTTTATGCTTGGATACGAGCATGGTATCATCGCCTGTATGAAGCTCTACCTCACGTCCCTGGGCTGCCGCCTGAACCAGGCCGAGATCGAGGCGCTCTCGCGCCGCGCCATGGCGCTTGGGTGTGACCTCGTGGAGACGCCCACCCAGGCCGATTGGGCCGTGATCAACACCTGCACCGTCACCCACGTGGCGGCCCGCAAGTCCCGCCAGGCAATCCGGCGCCTGCGCCGCGACAACCCCGCCGTACGCATCGCCGTCATCGGCTGCTATGGTGAGATGTCGCCCGACGAGGCCCGCGCCCTGACGGGCGTGGACCTGGTGCTGCCCAATGTGGAAAAGGAGCAGCTACTGGAGCGGCTCGTGGCCGAGGTGGACCTACCGGCGCAAGCGCCGCGGCAAGAGTCGTCACAATCGCCGAGGCGACGCACCCGGGCGTTCGTCAAGGTACAAGATGGCTGTGACAACCGTTGCGCTTACTGCATCGTGACCGTGGCCCGCGGCCCCTCGCGCAGCCGCCTGCCCGACGAGATCCTGGCCGAGATCGACGAGCGAGCGCACGAGGGTGCGCAAGAGGTGGTGCTCACGGGGGTCAACATCGGCGCCTATGGCCGGGACCGCCCCGACAGCGGCCCCCTGCCGCAGGAGGAGGGCTGGTCGTTGGCGCGGCTGGTACACGAGATCCTGGCGCGCACCGAGATTGCACGGCTGCGCCTCTCCTCCATCGAGCCGTGGGACCTGACCGAGGCGCTGCTCGCCCTCTGGCCGCACCCACGCCTGTGCCGCCAGGTACACCTGCCGCTACAGAGCGGCTCGGATGCCATGTTGCGGCGCATGGGCCGGCCCATCGACGTCGCTGGCTTTGGAGATCTGGTGGCCGCGCTGCGCGAGCGCGTGCCCGAGATGGCCGTGTCCACCGACCTGATCGTGGGCTTTCCCGGCGAGAGCGACGCTGACTTTCAGGAGACGAGGCGGGTGGCCCGGGAGCTCGCGTTCTCGCGGTTGCACGTCTTCCGCTACTCGCCCCGTGCCGGCACGCCGGCCGCCCAATGGGAGCCCGTCCCGCATGAGGGGACCCGCCGCCGCAGCGAACGACTCATCGCCCTGGGCGACGAGCTGGCCCTCGCCTATCACCGGCGCTTTGTGGGGGAGACGGTCCAGGTGCTGTTCGAGACGGCGGTAACACGAGATGGGGTTCCGGGCTGGAGCGGTCTGACCGACCACTATGTGCGTGTGTGGTCGCCCGGCGACGATGATAGGCATAACCAGATGCACCACGTCCGAGGTCTGGCGGCCGACGTCGAGGGGCTGCGGGGCGAACTCGTCTAGGCGAGGATCAGGGCTCCAGCGGCGGCAGGACGAGATGCGGCGCATACCCACGCACAGGTCGGATCTGCCCATAGATGTCGGCGCGGTACTCGAACATGCGGCCCTCGATCGCCAGCACGATCTGGTAGCCCTGGGTGGCCACCCAGGCGCAGTCCGTGGCCTCCTGGCGCAGCCCGAGGCAGGCATCGGGCCAGCGCACCGGCCCAATCTCCCGCACTTCGATCGCGTCGATGCCCACCCCTTCCCGGGCCATCAGGTCCAGACGGGCCTGCGCCAACAGGCTGGCCTGCTGCTCTTGGCCCATCACCCGGATATAGACCTGCTCGGCCCAGGCGGCCAGGTGCGCTTGCTCCTGCGAGGTGGCCTGGCGCTCGCCCTGCCCTGCAAAGGACAGCGTCACGGTAGCTCGAGAGGATTCGCTTCCCGTATACGCAAAAGGCGCCAGGGTCAGGGCATAGGCCTGGTACCAGGCCAGTTCGCCTTCGGTCATATAGGCCAGACGCGGACCCTCATCACAGGGGCCATAGCGGATCTGCCAGGCATGGTCCACGACGAGCTGGCTGCAGCCCCCCAGAGGCGGCGCGAGGGTGCCCTGGCGTACCCAACGCAACCCGTCTGCGCGGGCGGGAGGTGCGCCGGGATCGGCGGGCGCCGGCTCATGAACCGCCGGATCTTGGGCCACCGGTTCGGGAACCGCCGGCGGCATGTTGGCGCGAATGCCAGCCAGGGGCACAATCACCAAAAGGGCCCCCAACGCGAGCGCGAACATAAAGCCGAACAGAAACCAGAGCGCCTTGGGCATGGATTTTGATCCTCTCGAATCCTTGTAGCTGTGATAACCCCGCTGCCCTCAAGACGTTGCCCCCAGGGCACGAGTTCCCCGCAAGATGGCACAACCCTGGCGCGATAATCGCGTATAATAGTAGAGAACCGCTCGAGCGGGTGATCGATTGCACCTGAAGGAGGCACACCCATGTCTGAACCGTTTGAACTGGACACCCCCGAGAACCCCCAGCGCAAGCAAGAGTTGGATCTGTCGGCCGAGAATGTGTGGGCCAAGCTACGCTCTCTATGGCACGCGATCTGGGCCAAGAGTCTGTACATACGGCGACGCGGCGAAACGCAGGTCAAGCTGCCTCTGCCTATCGCGATCTTTTTGGCTGTGTTCTTTCCGCAGTTTTCCGTGCCCATCCTTGTGATCGGCGTGGTGGCGGGTTTTTCGTTCACCATCGGACCGCGCTAGCTCGCCGTTTTGGCGATCGCGCTACGTGACACCGGGCAGGCCTGTTTGCCTGAGGGAGGGATCTATGTCAGAACCGTTTGGCACCGAGCAAGAGCAGACTGAGGAGCATATTCGCCGCGAAGAGATGCATGTCGCCGGCTCCGAGCTGGTGGACAAGGTCAAAGAGCTGATACATCAGGGGAACATCCGTCGCATCGTGATCAAACACAAGGGCCAGACCGTGATGGAGTTGCCCCTGACGCTGGCCGCCGTGGGCGCTGTCGCGTTGCCGATGCTGACGGCGGTGGGCGCCTTTGCGGCCCTGGCCACAAACTGCTCTATCGTCGTAGAGCGCATCGTCGAGGAGCCGCCGACGTCACCCGGCGAGGGTGGCACACCCACGCAGCCGCTGTCGGAGTAGGCATACAGAGACGACACATGTGTCGTCTCTGCGCGAACGATGCCGAGCCATGCATGCCATGAGCGCGGCCTCGCCCCAACCCGAGGCGGGAAGCCACCCCCCCGCAGGACAGCTCCCCGCCTCATCCAATAGCCGCTGTGTGGGCTAGAAATCGCCTGCGACGGTGCGCATCAGCCGTGAAAAGCGCTGGCCCAACACCTCATACTCGCCGGACCAGGCCTTGTAGGCCTCCAGATCCATGGCCTTTTCCCGATCCTGCTCAAACTCGGAGAGCCACTCTTGCGCCAGCATGAACCGCTCGCGCAGGCCCTCCAGGTGCCCCAACATGATCTCGATCTCGGACTCGCGCGCCCGGAGCCGCCACAGGCGCATGAACTCGGCCTGCAACGGCAGCAGGTCCAGCTCCAGCGCACGCAGGGTCTCGCGCGCCTGCCGGGCCGCCTCTAAAGCGTCGTGCTCCGCGTCAGCCAGCGCGGCGCGGATCGCCTGGGTCGCCTGCACCTTTTGCGCCGCATAGGCGTACATCCGCGTCGAGTAGATCATCTCTTCCAGCGATAGGGGATCGCGGCTCGTCGCCAGCGCGACGCGAAAGACGGCCTCCACCTCCGCGCACACCTCGAGGATCTCGGCCAGGGTCTCGGCCGGGACCTGATCGGGCAGATCGCCCGCGAGGGGATCATCCAGCAGCATATAGATGCTGTTGCTGGCGTTGGGCCGCGGGATGCCGGGCAAGGTGTTCAGACGGCCCATGGCCCGCATCGCCGCCACGACCTTGTCGCCGGGTGCGCCAAACCAGACGGGGCCCAAGCGCGCATCAAAGGCCTCATCCTCGGTCTTGCCGCCGCTCCAGGCCTGGGCTGCGCCAAAGGCATAGCCGTACCACGACTGGCCCAGCGGCTGATAGTGGCCATGATCGCCCCAATCGGTATTGAGCAGCCCCTCGGCGCCACGTCGGGCCCCGGCCCGCGCCAGGTTGCGAATGTTACCGTTCGAGTTCTCGATACGCGGGAACAACGTATTCCAAGAAGAGGTCCCAGGGCACACCCAAAAGGTCCTGCCATGGTCGGCGAACAGGTCCACCGAGGGGTACTCGTCCTCCGCCTCATAGTGCCAGTCGAGCAGGATCACATCCTCGGGCAGCTCGGACACCAGGTCGGGATGATGCAGCAGGATGTCGCCCCAGAACTGGATGCGATAGCCCCGCTCCTGGGCCATCTCGTGCAGGCGCAGCAGATGCTGCAGGTAGACCCGCCCCACCCCTTTTTCCCGGGCCGCATGGGCCGAGCGCCCCTTGCCCAGGTCCCAGGTCTCGTCGCAGCCGGCGTTCAGGGTGCGCGAGCCAAAAGCGGGCAGCATGTCGTCGTACAGCTCCTCCAGCAGATGGTAGGTACCCTCATCGACGGGGGTCAGCGTCCACGGCACCGCCGTCTCGGACAGGTGGGCATACTCGGGGAGGCTGAGCAGATGCCCACAGTGCCCGAACGAGTTCAGGTTAGGCTGGAGCTCCACATGATGTTGCTGGGCATAGGCGTCCAGCGCCAGCATGTCCTCGGTAGTCAGGGGATCGGTCCCCAGACCGATGCGGGGATGGGTGGGAAAATCGAACGTATGCTCGGTGTAGAGCTGGAGCACGTTCATCTTGAACAGCGCCATATGATCGACAATGTCGAACAGGGTCTC
>SKRJ01000451.1 GCA_007118555.1 Anaerolineae bacterium
GCCACAGTTGGCTGAGCCACAGTTGGCTGAGCCACAGTTGGCTGAGCCACAGTTGGCTGAGCCACAGTTGGCTGAGCCAATGTCGGCTGCGGTGTCGCAGTCGCAGGCTCTGGCGTAGGCGTGGCGGGTTCTGGCGTGGGCTCTGCCTGGGTGCCCGGAATGACCAGTTCTTGGCCGATGCGTAGCGTCGCATTGACCGAGATGTTGTTCGCCTCGGCGATGGCGGCCGAAGAGACGCCATAACGTACGGCGATGCTGGTCAGCACGTCGCCCCGCGCCACCGTGTGCCGGCGCTCTACCGGGGGCGTCGTCTCTTGCCCCGCAGGCGACTCCGGATCGGCCTGGCTTGCCGGGATGACCAGCTCCTGGCCGATACGGAGAACGGCCGTCAACGACACGTTGTTGGCCCGGGCGAGCTCTGCCGAAGGCACGCCATACTGCACAGCAATAGCCCCCAATGTATCACCCTGGGCTACGGTGTGCACCCGCGGGCCTACCGTCGGCTGTGGCTCGGGCGTGGCTGTCGGTGCTTCCGGCTCTGCCGTTGGTTCCGGCGCTTCCGGTTCTGGCTCCTCGGTCGGTTCGGGCGCATCCGCCACGAAGGGCGTGGCCGTCGGACCCACGGCAACGGGCATCTCGGCGGTCGGCGCGGCCGCAGTCTGCGTGGCCGACAGCATCAGGGCATTCAGGTCCACATCGGGGACATGCAACAGGCCCTCGAACATGGATACGCTGTCTGCGCTCTGAGGATGGGGCGTGTACGATGCCGTGGCCAGGGGTGTCGTGGTGGGAGCCGCGCTGCCCAACTCGGCCGGTGCCGCGGTGGTCGGCCGCATGGCGACCGTCGTAGGCACAGTGACCGACTCTTGTTGCCCGCCCAAGGGGATTATCCACCAGATCAAAAAGGCGCCCAATCCCACAGCCGCCACGCTCATGATCAGGCTGACGATGCGAGGTATCGCACCGCTTAACGTTGTCTGACGCTCTGCGTCACAGTATGCGCACGAATCCTCGCCGGGCTCGATACGAGCCCCGCACACCTGGCAGATAGCGCCACCGACGCTCGCGCGCCATTCCTGTCCGCACACGGGACAGAGATGCATACGCCGGCTGAACCATGTACGACAGGCCGTGCAACGGCGTTTGTTCAAGATCACGTCCGGACGTCCTTATCTCACGCCAGGGAGCCGTCAAGCCCCAACTCGGGCGCCACCTCGCGCAGCGCCGCGATGACGTGGGTGATATGCGTGTTGCGATCCACGCCCAACTCTTGCATGCCCAGCTCGATATCCTCGCGGTTCACGCCACGAGCAAAGGCCTTGTCCTTCCACTTTTTGCGGACCGAGCTGGCCTTGAGGTCGTTGACGCTCTTGCTGGGGCGCACCAGGGCACAGGCGATGATCAGGCCCGTGAGCTCGTCGACGGCAAACAGCGTCTTGGCCATCATGGTCTCGCGCGGCACATTCAGGTAGGTGGCATGCCCCTTGACGGCCTCGATAATCTCTGTGGGCCAGTCTGCCTCCTCAAGAATCGCTACCCCTGCCATGGGATGCTCATCAGCCGTCGGGTGCTTTTCATAGTCCAGATCATGGATCAGCCCCGTAACGCCCCACAGCTCTTCATCCTCGCCATAGTGACGCGCATAGTAGCGCATGGCTGCCTCAACGGCCAGGGCGTGCTTGAGCAGGCTATCTTGCTGGGTGTGCTCGGTGAGCAGAGCCCAGGCCTCTTCTCTGGTAGGGTACATAGGATTCCTCCTCCTGGCAGGAACGGCCCACAGACGCCACGAGGGCGTCATCCGTCGAGGGCCTCCTTCTGTATGGTCATCAACTGGGCGATGCCCGCATCCGCCAGCGTCAACAGGCGCTCCAGAGCCTCCCGGCTGTAGGGCGCACCCTCGCCGGTGCCCTGCACCTCCACATACTCGCCGGTGCCGGTCATCACCACGTTCAAGTCAACCTCTGCCTGCACATCGTCGGCATAGGCCAGGTCGAGCATGGCCTGGCCCTCGACGATACCAACGCTCACGGCGGCAATCTGCCGTTGCAGGGGATCCGCGTCCAGGATACCCTGCTGGCGCAACTGCTGCAGGGCCAGGGCCAGCGCCACATAGCCGCCGGTGACCGAGGCCGTACGCGTGCCGCCATCGGCTTGCAGCACATCACAGTCCACCACAATCGTGCGCTCGCCCAGGGCCCGCCGATCCACCGCCATGCGCAGGCTGCGACCGATCAGGCGCCGGATCTCCTGGGTGCGCCCCGAGGGCGCGCCCTGCTCGCGGGCGCTGCGCGGCAGCGTGGCATAGGGGAGCATGCTGTACTCGCCCGTGACCCAGCCCAGGCCGCGCCCTTCCATCCAGCGGGGGACGCTTTCCAGTACGCTGGCCACGCACAGCACATGGGAATCGCCTGCGCGAATCAGGGCCGAGCCGGCCGCGTGGGGCACAAAGCCGGTGGTAATCGAATAGGGGCGCAGCGCATCAAGGGGGCGGCCATCACTCTGTTGGGGCTCGGGGGCGTGCATCCTAGTCATCATCGGCCTGCTCATGCATCTCGGGGCGTTCGGCGCCCACATCGGCATAGCCACAGCCGGTCAGGATGGCCGATTGGCGTTCCCAGAACTGGGTCTGGGCGGACCGATTCTCGTGATCGTAGCCCAACAAGTGGAGGCAGCCGTGGATCACCAGCAGCGCCAATTCTGCGGCCAGATCGTGGCCAAGGGACTCGGCCTGCCTCTGGGCGGTCTCGCCTGAAATGACGATATCTCCCAGCTCCTGCGGCGCATCGGCCGCCTGGACGAACGCCTCGCCCTCTTGCGCAGCAAAGGCCAGCACATCGGTGGGCCCAGCCATCCCACGGTACCGCTCATTGAGCGTTGCCATCTCGGCATCGTCCACCAATACCACTGACAGGCTGGCGCCCTGAACGCCCTCGTCGACCAGGGTTGCAGCAGCCACGCGCTGCAGCTCGGCCATGGCGCTGGCATCCACAAGCTCCGTATGCGCCTCAACCGCTATGTCGGATCCCATCTCACGCTCTGACTCAGACAGTGGCGGAAGAGTGCTCATTGCAGACCCCCTCCTGCTCGGCTCTTACCTGGGGCGCATAGAACCCGCGATAGCCCTCAGGCAGCATCTTGCCGATACGTACCATGACGAGATCGGCCATCTCTTGGAGCTTGTCGGTGGTGACCCGACCCTCGACTGGCGGCAGACGGAAAGGCTCGCCAATCACCAGATGGCAGGTGGGCCGTCGCAGTCGCTTCCAGTCTCGCAGATTCTCCACGCCCCAGACGGCCATCGGCACGATGAGCGGATCGGTGCGCACGGCCAGATAGGCCACGCCCGGCTTGCCGCGCTGCATGACCCCGGAGCGACTGCGGGTGCCCTCGGGGGCCACCGCCAGCATGCCGCCGGACTCTAGCAACTGCTGCGAGGCCCGCAGCGCCTTGCGATCCACCATGCCCCGATTCACAAAGATGGCCCCCGCCCCCCGGAAAAAGAGGCGTGTGAACCAGTGGTCCTGCCACTTTTCGGCGGCCAGAGTCACGACCCGCCGCGTGACAACGGCGGCCACGATCGCCGGGTCGAGAAGATGCAGATGATTCACCACCAGCATCGTTGCGCCGCTATCCGGGATATTCTGCTTTCCCTCGACGCGGAGACGATAGACGATACGAACGAGCACCGCTATCGTCCACTGCATCAGGCGATAGATAACCGGATGCGCTCTATATCGAGCACTCTCAGAGCGACTGGCCATCGCTGTCAACGAGTTGCTCCTCCTTGGGAGTAGTATTGCGATATGCGCTGGACACGGCAAGCGCAATCTGCCCAGCCCGCGGTGATTCTACCACACTCTGAAATGGTGGCAAGAGCGCCATTGCCGTACCGCAGCGCGCCCTTTGCGCCACAACCCCCTGCCGGGGCCCACCCGCGCACCGCGGCCGCACGGCGGCTAAACGCTCTGTAAATTGTGGTCGGCGACCCGTCATAAGGCTGACATGCGCCAGTGCTTGTGTTACAATGCCTGCAGTTCAGGGCCCCCCATTGTCTTTTTCGGAGCCACCTGCCTGCCAAGTAGGTTATGCCATGGAAATCGAGTTCTTTGCAGTGCCCAGACCCGGCGCCACGATCCGTGTGTGCCATCGCTCACGCGGACATGTGGCCCGTTCCTGCGAGAGATCCGCGTGGTGAGGCGCCGCTCGCACTTTGGCGGCGTGCTCCTGCTTGGGGCGTGCCTCCTGCTTGCTCCCGGGAGGGCCCTCGCCCAGCCCGGCAACCCTACCGCGCAGGCCCTGCTGGACAGCGCCTGGAACGCCGCCGACTGGCCCTCGGTGATTGCGATTCTCGACACGATGGGTAGCCACGAAGCCACGCTGACCCGCATGCATCAGACACGGCTGAACTATGGGTGGGAGCTCCTGGCGGATGGGCAATGCGCCGCCGCGCACAGCCAGTTTGCGCTTGCGCTGGGTCTCATGCCCGGTGATGCCGATGCGAGACAGGGCCTGGCCGCAGCCAAAAGGCATTGCCCGAGCGCGGGCACTGCCGTCGATCAGGCTACGCCCCAGACGGCGGATGCCCCGAGGCCCAGAGCCGAGCGGACGCCTCCCCCTGCTGCGCTGCCCGCGCCGGCCGCTGGGCCCACCCGCCATGTCGTGCAACGTGGGGAGACCCTCTTTGGGTTGGCCCAGCGCTATGGCATCAGCGTCGCGGATCTGCAACGCGCCAATAACCTCACTGACGACACCCTGCTGGCGGGCCAGACGCTTGCAGTTCCATCGCCGGACAGTGTGGCACCTGCGCCGGGACAGTTGACACATGTCGTGCGCCCCCATGACACGCTATTCTCCATCGCCCGCCGCTATGGCACCACCGTGGCTGCCCTGCAGGATGCCAACCGACTCTCTACTGATCGTATAAGCATCGATCAGAGGTTGGTGATCCCCACGAGCAGCGGCGCCGGCACGCCGCGGACTCACCGTGTGGCCCCGGGTGACACCCTTTTCTCACTGGCGCGCCGCTATGGTGTAACCGTCGAGGGGCTTTTGGCGGCGAACGGCCTCGACGATGATCACATTGTCATTGGCGCTCTACTCATCATTCCCTGAGGTGCTTGGCTTTGACTCTTGCCCGAGAGCACAGACACGATGATCGTAACACAGACTCGTGGGCGATACCGTTTGACGCCCACACAGCATGGCGCTCGCGCGCCCAGCAGTCGCAAGCCCATGCTGCACCAGGATGCCAGGAGCGGCTCTAGATGCAAATCGCTCTGATCATCCTCTATGGTCTGTTGGGCGCCTTTGTGGGCGCAGCGCTGGATCTGGTCGCCGATCGCATGCCCAGGCGCGTGCCGCTGCTGGAGGGCAGGCCCGCCTGCGAGACTTGCGACACAGAGTGGCGCTGGCTGCATATGATTCCCGTCTGGGGCTATATGCAAAGGCGCGGGCGCTGCCCGACCTGCGAAGTCCGGTTGCCCTGGCGCACGATCCTGTTGCCCATCGCGACCGCCCTGGTGTTTGCCTGGCTGGCCTGGTTTCGTGGTTTGGGGTTCGAGCTGCTGGCGGACAGCGTGTACAGCGCCTTTTTGCTCGTCATCGCTGTCATCGATCTGGAACACAAGCTGATCCTGAATCGGGTGGTGTTCCCCGCCCTGTGGTCGGCCGTCGGGCTGATGGCTCTGCGGATTCTGCTCGATCTGCCGCGCTACCTGCACTATGGCTACTGGTTGGCGGCCGGATGGGCCCCCGGCCAAGAGACCGCTCTCATAGGGGCGCTGAGTCAGGGAGCCGGGGCGTTTGTCGCATTTGCCGTCTTTTTCGTGATGCACGTGATCTCGCCGAGCGGGATGGGCGATGGCGATGTGCGACTGGCGGCGCTGGGGGGGCTGATCACGGGATTCCCGGGGGCCCTTGCCGTGGTATTTGGTGCGTTCTTTGTGTTTGCTCCGGTCGGAGTTCTGCTGCTTTTCTTTGGCAAAGAAGGCCGCAAGACGGCCGTGCCCTTTGGTCCCTTTTTGGTGCTGTCGACGTGGGTCGTGATGCTTTGGGGCGATGGTTGGTTGTTGCGCTATATACAGGGCTGATAACGTCACTGACAAGGAGGAGACGATGACCCTAGGTTATGACACCCAAGAGGACGAGTTCATCCCATCGCTGGCAAGCGAGGTCCACGTTCACGAGTTGATGGAGGTTACCGCAGATCGGGTCGCTTCGGATATGCATCTCAAAGCGGGCAGCCCTCCGGTGCTGCGCGTGAACGGAGAGTTGATGTCCTGCGACGAGTACGATCCCTTTAGTCCGGGGGATATGCAACGGCTGTTCGAGCAGATCACCACCGCACAGCAGCGCGAGTATCTGGCACGACACAGGGAACTGGATCTGTCCTATAGCCTGAGCGGCGTGGGGCGCTTTCGCATCAATGTCGCCAGCCAGCGCGGCACCCTCACCATGGTCATGCGCCGGCTCAGCTCGCAGATCCCCGAGATCGACGATCTGAACCTGCCCAAGATCTGCAAGGAGCTGGTCATGGAGCCCCGGGGGCTCATCCTGGTCACGGGGCCCACGGGCAGCGGCCGATCGACGACGCTGGCGGCCATGCTCAATCACCTCAACTCGCAAGAGGCCCGGCGCGTGATCACCATCGAGGATCCGATCGAGTACCTGTTTCGCGACAGGCGCTGTTTCATCACCCAGCGTGAGCTGGGCGACGACACGCTCGGCTTTGCCCAGGGCCTCAAGCACGCCCTGCGCCAGGACCCCGATGTGATACTGGTGGGCGAGATGCGCGATCTCGAGACGGTCTCGGCCGCCATGACCACCGCCGAGACGGGGCACCTGGTGCTGTCCACGATGCATACCTCGGGCGCCGCCGTCACCCTGGATCGCATCGTAGACATGTTCCCTGCCTCGCAGCAGCAACAGGCGCGGACGCAACTGGCCAGCATCATCGTGGGCGTTCTCTCGCAGGCGCTCTTGCCGACAGCCGATGGCCGGGGCCGTGTGGCCGCCGTGGAGGTGATGACCGCCTCGCCCGCGATCAGGGCGCTGATCCGTGAGGGCAGAACCCACCAGATCCCGGATTTGATCGAGAGCAGCCAGCGCGTAGGAATGCAGACCCTCGATCAGGCGCTGCTTTCGCTCTATGAGCGCGGCCTGGTGACCCTGGACGAGATCCTGCTCAAGGCGCAGAACCGGGACTATTTGCGGTCCCGACTCCAGGGGCTGTAGGATTTCTATCCGCCGGCTCGTATTTCTGCCTTGAAGCGCAACCTTTCGGGCTCGGGGGGGTTCTCAATGGGCGAGTGGCCACAACTGAACAGGGCTCTTGGAACGGGTTCGGTTCCGTGTCGCCGCTCATGCTGGAATCGTGGCGCTTTTTTGTTGATTACCATGGGAGGGACTGCATGTCTGTCTTTGAGCGCGTCAAGAGCATCATTGTCGAACAGCTGGGCGTTGATTCTGACGAGGTCACCCGTGAGGCCAGCTTCCGCGAGGATTTGGAGGCGGACTCGTTGGACCTGGTCGAGCTGATCATGGCCTTTGAGGAAGAGTTTGGCGGAGAGATCTCGGACGAGGATGCACAGCAGATCACGACAGTCGGCGAGGCCGTCGATTATCTCGAGGCCCATATCGACTAGGGCTGCCCCGCGCAGTGCCCATAGTCATTGGCTCCCATGCGGGGGACGCATCTGGCCGTCCCCCGTTCCGGTATAGGCCAAAGCCTTGTCTACCGTATCAGCCAAACAGAGGGCGAGGAGATAAAGCATGTCTACCGTTGCGGTCATCACAGACAGCACATCGAGCTTGCCCGAAGAGCTTTATGAGCTGTACGCCATCGGCAAGGTTCCCTACTATGTTCATGTTGGAGAAGACGCCCTGCGTGACACGGTCGATATCCAGGCCGACGGTCTCGCCACCTATATGCTGGGGCTCGACAAGACCGACCCGCTGCCCACCACGGCCAATCCCGGCCCCGGCGACTATGCGGAAGCCTTTCGCGCCGCGGCCGAGCACGCACAGGACATCATCTCCTTTCACATGACCTCCATCGGCAGCGGCGCCTATCACGCCGCCAAGCTGGGGCGCGAGATGGCCCTGGAGACCCTCGATCGCGTACGTATCCACGTCGTGGATACGCGCAATGTGAGCATGTGCCACGGCTGGATCAGCCTTGAGGCAGCGCGGGCGGCACAGGCGGGCGACAGTGTGGAAAAGATCCTCGCGCTGGCCAAGCGCATCGTGCCCGTGACACGTATGCTGCAGACCGCCGATACCCTGCGTTACCTCTATATGGGCGGACGTATTGGGCGCGCCCAGCATCTGGTGGGTTCGTTGCTCAACATCAGACCCATCATCAGCATGGACGACGGTGTCATCACGACCAAAGGGGTCACCCGATCGCGCCAGGCCTCTTTTGCACAGATCGTCATCATCAAATTCAAGGAATGGGTAACGGCCGCCCGGCTCGAACGCAACTACACCAAGGATGAGATCATTGCCATGTATCTCAACACCGTTGATTTTGGCAGCCATGCCTTCGGCATCA
>SKRJ01000246.1 GCA_007118555.1 Anaerolineae bacterium
CCCAGCATGTGGCGCGTCTCGTCGGTGCTGGGCAGGTGGACCGAGATCACGCGGCACTCGCTCAAGAGCTCCTCCAACCCCACAAGGCGGATGCCCAGGGCGCTGGCGTCTGCGTCGGGCAGGTAGGGATCATAGGCCCATACCTCGGCCCCGACCGCCTGAAAGAGGGCCGCCGAGCGCCGACCCACATAGCCCAGGCCCAGCAGCCCGACGCGCTTGCCGCGAATCTCGTAGGTGTCAATGTCGCGCTTTTCGGGCCACGCCTCGACCGCCTTCAAGCGGCGGTCGAAATCCTGGGGCTTGCGCAGGCCCATCATGGCCAGGAGCAGGGTCACGTCGGCCACCGAATCGGCGATGCGCGCCGCGGCGTGGGTCACGCGGATGCCCCGCTCATAGACGGCGTCGGTGACAAAAGGTCGCACGCTGCCCGCCGCATAGGCTACCAGCCCCAGCCGATCGGCCTGCGCCAGCAGGTCGGGCGTCAGCCTCGCCAGGCCCCAACTGGCCAGGATGGCGTCCACGCCGGGCAGGCGCTCGGCCAACTCGGCCTCGTTCCAGTTGCGGCCCTCCTCGTTGTAGGTGACGTCGGCAAATGTCGCCAGCTCGGCCAGGGTCTCTTGATCGAGCACCGTGTCGCGCAGGGGCTGGGGGATGGTCACAAGCACGTGGATTCTGGACATGAACTCTCTCCCTGAGTCGGCAATACGCTTGAGCCGAATCGGCAATGCGGGTAGGATAGCAGCGTAAAAGAGGGCGGTCAACCGACCCCTCATGAACAAGGGGGAGCGATGGTGGCAACGACACCCTCGGTCGCGGAGCGTCTCTGGCAAGAGCTGCTGGAGCTGCTCTTTCCGGCGCACTGTGCGGCGTGCCGGCGGCATGGCGCCTGGCTGTGCGACGCGTGCCTCGCAGATGTGCCGGGGCAGGGGCAGCTTCAACTCGTGCCCTGGCCCCATCTGGCGGCTGGCGGGCTCATGGGTGTCTACTCCCTGTCGCCCCACGCCCATCCGCTGCGCGAGGCGGTGCACGCTCTCAAATACGGCGGTGTGCGCGTCCTGGCCCCGCCATTGGCGGCTCTGGTGGCCGAAGGCCTGGCCGAGTGTCCCCTGTGGGTGGACACTCTTGTGCCGGTGCCCTTGCACATCGCCCGCATCCGCCAGCGGGGCTATAACCAGTCCGAGCTGCTGGCTCGCGCGCTGGGTGACGAGTGCGCTCTCGCCGTCTCGTGCGGCGACCTGGTGCGTCACCGGCCGACCCGCTCGCAGGTGGGGCTCTCCGCCGACCAGCGTCAGGCCAACGTCGACGGGGCCTTTGCATGCCGGCCCGATGCCTTTGCCGGGGAGCGGGTGCTCTTGATCGACGATGTGCTGACCACCGGCGCCACCCTCACCGCCTGTGCCACCGCCCTGCGCGCCGCCGGGGCTGTAGAAGTGTGGGGCCTGACCCTCACCCATGCCGAGCACGGCCTGCGCCGCAGCCGTTCCTGATCTCCCCGATGTAGACACTTGTCCTCAAGTGTCAGAGATAACGCATTTTGTTGTTTACGTCCCCTTGACATGGTGGCCGTCGATGCTATACTTAATTCTGATCAAAAACTAGGAATTGGATTGCCATGAGACTATCCGCCAAGGAACAGACAGGAATGCGGGCGATGATCGAGTTTGCCCGCTGCTATGGAAATGGCCCCACCTCCCTGAGCGAGGTGGCCAGGGCGCAGGATCTGCCGCTGCCCTACCTGCAGCAGGTGGTGTCGGCTCTGCGTCAGGCGGGCCTCGTGGCCAGCGTGCGTGGGGCGCGGGGCGGCTACTATCTCACGCGACGGCCCGAGCAAGTGCGCATGGGTGACATCATTCGGGCACTGGAAGGGCAGCTCATCTCTGTCGATTGTATGGGCCCCGAGGGTTCGCCCTGTTGTGAGCGGGAGGCGGACTGCCTTGCTCGCGATGTATGGCAGAGCATGGCGGACTGCCTTGCCGATACTCTCGACAATATGACATTGGCCGACGTACTTGTGGGTCAAGAAAGGACCGTTTGAGATGCTCGCACGCATACGAGAAGATGTTCAGATGGTGTTCCAGAGGGACCCGGCGGCGCGTACCTGGTGGGAGGTGCTGACCTGCTATCCGGGGCTGCATGCCGTCTGGCATTATCGCGTCGCTCATTGGCTCTGGCATCACAAGCTCTATTGGCTGGCGCGATGGATCTCGCATGTGGGACGCTTTCTGACCGGCGTCGAGATTCACCCGGGCGCCCAGTTGGGTCGTCGCTTTTTCATCGATCACGGCATGGGCGTCGTGATTGGCGAGACGGCCAGGGTGGGCGATGACGTGCTGATGTACAAGGGCGCTGTGTTGGGCGGCGTCTCGCTGAGCAAGGACAAGCGCCACCCCACGGTGGGGCATCGTGTTGTCATCGGTTCGAACGCCACCGTTTTGGGCCCTGTCCACATTGGCAACGACGCCCGCATCGGTTCGGGCGCCGTAGTGATCGATTCGGTGCCCGAGGACTCCACCGCCGTGGGCGTACCGGCGCGGGTGGTCCGGGGCCCCCAATTGGATTCGGATCCCTGCTCGGCTCTGGAGCACAGCGAGCTTCCCGATCCGGTGGCCGAGCAGTGTCGGCGTCTGAGCGCCCAGATCGAGCAACTGGAGCTGGGCCTGCAGGCGGTGACCGAGGCTCTGCGCGAAGTGCGACGCGAGCCTTCCCCGATGTCTCAGGCTTCGGAGAGAGGCAATGGGCATGACAAGGAACAGACCGACTGAGGCTGATACAGGGGAGGACGCATGTATCGCGAGATCGTATTGGATCACTTTAGCAAGCCACGCAATGTGGGTGAGATCGAGAATCCGGATGGCTATGGGCAGGCGGAGAGCTCGGCCTGTGGCGACGTGATCGAGGTATACATTCGTGTCGACGAGGGCCACCTGGCCGACATCAAGTACCGCACCTTTGGCTGTGCGGCGGCCATCGCTTCCAGCTCTTTTGCCTCCGAGCTGGTTACCGGCAAAGCGCTCGATACGGTGATGGAGATCACCGATGCCGAGATCGCCGATCAACTGGGGCTTCCCGAGTTCAAGTATCATTGCTCGGTCATGGTCATGCGGGCGCTGCACCAGGCCATCGAGGACTATTACGCCAAACACCCCGAGGCCAATCCTCACCAGACGGCCCCGTCTGACTAGCCTCGGTGGCGTTGATTGCGCCGATGCCCGACAGAGATGCCCCTGGTGGGACCGTGGCCGTCGCCATGAGCGGCGGCCTCGATAGCGCCATGGCCCTCGCCCTGCTCCTGGAGCAGGAGCATCCCGTGATCGGGCTGACGATGCGCCTCTGGCGCGAGCCCGGCGGGGGAGATGACCCCGCCGAGGCCGACATTGCCAGCGCCCAGCAGGTGTGCCGCCAGTTGGGCGTCGAGCATCACGTCGTCGATCTACGGGACGCCTTTTACGAGCAGGTTGTCTGCCATTTTGTAGCCGAGTACGCTGCAGGGCGCACCCCCAACCCCTGTGTGCGCTGCAACCGTTGGATCAAGTTTGGGCTGCTGCTCGAACAGGCGCGCGCCCTGGGGGCCGAGACACTGGCCACCGGTCACTATGCCCGCATCGCCCACGAGGAGGGTCGCTACCGATTATTGCGCGGAAGCGACCGGGGCAAGGATCAATCTTATTTCCTGTATACTCTGGATCAAGCGACGCTGGCCGTTGTGCATTTCCCCCTCGGCGCGTATCATAAGGCTACCATACGTGATATGGCCCGCGCTCGTGGCCTGCCCGTGGTGGAGCGGGCCGAGAGCCAGGATATCTGCTTTAGCCACGATGGCGACTATCGGCGCCTGATCCAGAAGCAGCAGCCCGAGGCGGTGCGGCCGGGGCCGATCTATGATCGCGACGGTCAGTTGCTGGGCGAGCATCGCGGGTTACCCTATTACACCATTGGGCAGCGCAGCGGCCTGGGCATTGCGGCGCCACGACCCCTGTATGTCATCGCCCTGGATCTGGAGCGCAACGCCCTGATCGTGGGCCATGCCGACGCGCTGGGGCGCAAGGGCCTGATGGCCCGCGAGATGAACGTTATCGGCGGTCAGCCGCTGCCCCAGGGGCACATGGTGCAGGCCAAGATTCGCTATCGCGCTCGCCCGGCGGCAGCCCGCGTGTATATGCAGGCCATCGACAAGGCACGCGTCCTGTTCGACGAGCCGTTGCGTGACATTACACCCGGGCAGGCCGTGGTGCTCTATGAGGGCGATACCGTATTGGGGGGCGGCATCATCGATGCTGCCACAGAACCAGAGAACGTCGAGTGACGAGGGGGTTGCCCATGTTTGCCTCACCGGTATTGCTGTTGGGAACCAGTGTGGCCACGCTGTATGCGGCAGGCTTTCACCTGCTGACGGGGCGCACCTGGCGGCAGATCATGCTCTTTTGGCTGTTCAGCCTGGTGGGCTTTATGATCGGCCAAATCGGAGCCGAATTGTCTGGACTCACCTGGCCTATGCTGGGGCAGATTCATATCATTCCGGCTACGATTCTGTCTTGGCTGGCGCTACTCGTTGCACGGCTCTTGAAAGCATGATAGAATATTTCAGTAAGCAGAGTTTTCTTGTCAGGAGGACACTCTTATGCTATCGGCTGTTCGTGATATCGCCATCGTTCTCCTAGCCGTGCAATCGCTGGTCATCGGCGTGCTGCTGGCTATCCTATTATTGCAGATTCGTAATCTCGTGCGGATGCTCCGTGAGGAAGTGACGCCCATCCTGCATAGCACCCAAGGTACGGCTCACCGGTTGGACGACACGGTGCATCTGGTCAGTGATACAGTGGTCCGGCCGCTCATCAAGGTCAATAGCGTGATGGCCGGGGTTCGCAAGGGGCTCGATACACTTGTGTTCTTCAAGGGGCGCGTTCCGCGTCGTTATCATGACCCAGAAGTCTCTCGCAGGGTTCCCCCTGCGGACTTGGATCAATAAGCTGCGTAAGGAGGACAACTGTGAGCAAGAATGCGGGTAAGGGTGATTTTCTGGTGGGGTTTGTCCTGGGCGCTCTGACGGGAGCCCTGGCAGCGCTCCTCTTTGCGCCAGCGTCAGGAGACGAGTTCCGCGAGCAGATCAAGGACAGGGGCATCGAGATCAAGGATCGCGCCGAGGAAATGGGTGTCGATACAGAGCATCTGGACGAGTTGCGCGAGCGTGGGCAAGCCCTGCTGGAAGAGCAGCGCGCGCGTTTTCGTGAGGCGATCGAAGAGGGCAAGCTGGCTGCCGCCCGCCGTAAGGAAGAGCTCATCAACCAGTTTGGGACGACTCCTCCCGAGCCAGAGCAGCCTATCGATCTGACCGATATCGGCGCCAGGTCCTCCTAGCGCCTGCTATTGCATCCTGCAAAAGCCGACGGAGAATATGAGATGCTCCGTCGGCTTGGCCATTTCAGGGGCGTAGCGCCTGTTGCGCTTTGATCAGGTACACGCCCAGTTCCTCTGCCAGCAGACCGGCCTTGCCGTGCTCTCGCTCCCACAGCAGCCCCGCCAGGCCGTGCACATAGGCCCCGCAGATGGCCGCCTGCTCGCCCGAGAGGCCCTGCGCGATGAACCCCGCGATGGCGCCCGCCACCACATCGCCTGTGCCTGCCGTGGCCAGGGCGGCGGTTCCGAACGGGATCAGGGTGGTCTCGCCCTGGGGGTTGGCGATCACTGTATGGGCGCCCTTGAGTACCACAGTGCAGCCCCACGCTTTCGCGGCCTGCCGCGCCGTCTGGATGCGGTCGGCGTTCACGGTCTTGACATCACTATCGAGCAGGCGGGCCATCTCGCCGGGGTGGGGCGTCACCACCGAGTCGGGCGGGAGCGCACGCCACCAGCCGTCCATCTTGGCCAGCAGGTTCAGGCCGTCGGCATCGATGACCATCGGAGGCATCTCAAAGGCGGCTTGCTCCGCCGCCTTGTGGGGGATCAGGCCGATCGGTTGGCGTGGCTTGGAGCCCACGCCCTGTAGCAATCCCTCGATAAACTCTTTGGTCGGATCTTCCTGCCCCAGCCCGGGCCCCAGCACCAGGACGTTGTGATCGCCCACAGCTTTGGCCAGCACACGTACGGCCTGGGGCGCCAGGACGCCCATGTCGTGGGGCAAGAGCAGGTAGGTGGCCTCGGTCTGATGCGCGGCCACGGCCGTCTGGATGGCGGCGGGCACCGCCAGGGTCACCAGGCCTGCGCCCACGCGATAGGCCCCCGTCGTAGTCAAAAGGGGCGCCCCCATATAGTTCACCGATCCGGCCACGACGAGGACCCTGCCAAAGCTGCCTTTGTTGGCATCGTTCGGACGATCCGGCAGCAGCGTCCTCACGCCCTCGTACGTGGCCAGGTTGACATCGATCTCCTGGGCCAGGTCGGAATCGATGCCGATGTCGGCCACGACCAGTTGGCCCACATGGGCCGCGCCAGGAAACGCGAAATGGCCATGTTTGGGATGGGCCAGCGTCACGCAGAGATCGGCGTGCAGAGCATGCTCATCGATATCGCCCGTGTCCGAGTTCAGGCCGGTGGGCACGTCCAGGGCTACGATCAACGGGCCACGCGTCACAGGGCGGGCGGGCGAGACAGCTCCCACCCAGAGAAAACCCGGCTCTTGTGCGGCCTCGCGCATCTGCTTCGCCTCTTGCTTGACGGCCTCGAGGAGCGTCTCGACGCCGCCGCGCAGCGCACCGGAGACGCCGGTGCCCAACAGGGCATCGATGATGACGTCGCTCTGGCGCACCGCCTGGCGTGCCGGCGCCGGGTCATCGCCCTCGGCAAAGGTCTCGATCGGCAGGCCCAGATCGCGCACAGCATCCAGCAAGGCGTCGTTATCCGAGTCGCGCCGCCAGAGGACGAGGCGCACGCTATGGCCCCAGTTGTGCAGATGGCGCGCCGCCACCAGGCCATCGCCGCCATTGTTGCCGGGCCCCACCAGCACGAGGACACGTACGGGATGATCGCCCCGCTCGGCTTGTAGATAATCGCGGATTGCCAGGGCCACGGCGTGACCGGCATTCTGCATCATCTGCGCATAGCTCAGGCCGGCAGCGTCGGCCGCGGCCTCTATATCTTGCATCTCCTGCGTTGTTACAATCTTCATCGGAAACCTCCTTCACGCCAGGTGATTCTATGTTCGGCCGGGTGCGCTGTCAATGGCCAGCACAAATTGCGTTTGCCCCATGCACATGCTAGAATGCGCCCGTACGATCGTATCCATTGTAGAATCAATTATAGAAAGGGCCTGATGCAGGAGTGAAACCGTTCGTAAAGGTCGCTCGCTGGATCTGGACGTTGGCGCTGGCCGCGCTTGTGGTGGTGGCCGTGGCCGGTATTCTGTTGTCGGGCTATGCTCTGGTAAGCCTTCGCGCCTGGGAGCGTTACGAGTTGGATCAGGGCGTGCATGGGGGCGACTGGCTCTGGATCGATGGGCAGGCCGTGTATTATGACCAGTGGGGCCCGGCGAATGGGCCGACTGTTGTGCTTGTGCATGGCTATGCGGTAGAGGCGTCGGCCATCTGGCAGTCTACGGTCGAGGAACTGGCTGGCGCCGGACTACGGGTGATCGCGCTGGATCTGCGGGGCTTTGGGCGCTCGGACCGCGAGCTGGCGGCGGACTATAGCCTGCGCACCCAGGCCGATACGCTGGCCAAGGCCCTCAACGAGCTGTATGTCAGGGACGCAACCCTGGTGGGGCATGGCTGGGGCAGCGGCGTGGTGCTGCAGCTCGCGCTAGAACAGCCCCAATTCGTGGGGCGCATGGTGCTCCTGGCGCCCATGCTGGACGACGGTTTGACCCCGCTGTGGCGTCAGGTCATCCGATTGCCGCATCTGGGGCCTGCGGCGGCGTGGGCCGTCGCGTCGGGAGGCCCTTTGTGGCGCGCCAACCAGATCGAGGCCTTTTGTCATCCGGAGGCCATCCCACGCGGCTACTGGGACCGGGTGAGGCCTTCGACCCGCGTGGTGGGCAGCGCAGAGACGTTGCGCATGATGGCTCTATCTCCGTCCGATCACGATCTGCACGAGGCGCTCTCCACCATCGATGCGCCCGTGCTGGTGCTGCTGGGGCAGCAGGATCATCGCGTGTCCCAAGAGAGCGTCGAGGAGCTGGCGGCGCAATTGCGCGACGCTCAGATCGTGCTGGTGGACGACGCGGGTCACGCCCTGCAGATCGAGCAGGCCGGCGAGGTCAACGCCCGCATCGTCGATTTCGTGCTGCGGGGCATACGCTAGAGTAGCGTGACGCTCGGAAGCGTGCGCTAGAATAGCTCGTGCCATTCTACCGTCAAGCTCCTAGTCCTCGCGATAGTGGCAGCCGTGGCTCTCGCGGTTCTCCCAGGCGGCGCGCGCCACGGTCAAGGCCGCCACCACGGCGTTGCGCAGGCTGATGATCTGCGGCTCGACGCGGGTGGTGCGATAGAACGCATCGATATCCTGACTCAGGTTGTTCAGGTCGCGCAGAGCCCGCTCCAGGCGGCGTCGGCTGCGCACCAGCCCCACATAGTACCACATCGAGTGCTGGATGGTCTCCATATC
>SKRJ01000226.1 GCA_007118555.1 Anaerolineae bacterium
CGGCCACGCCCTCGGAGCACACGGTCGATTTCTATCTCGGGGTCGGCTGCCGGCTCCACCCGCGTCCGGATCCCGAGCTTTTGGCCGAGGAACCCGAGGACATTCATCTTCTCTGCGATGTCGCCGCGCCCCTGCAGGATACGGTGTCCCTCTGAAGCGCGCCCTCTTGACGCCCCGTTATGCTGCGCAATTGGCGGCTCGCTTGCACTCTAGAATGCCCATGCTCACCGATTCCCTCTCATGGGCATGGAGACGATTGCGTTGGCTCTTTTGTGCGCTATGGCCCTTGAAAAACCCGAGCATTCTTGATACAATGGAATCAGAATGGTCTGTAATGCCATTGATTTCGTTCGGAATGCTGATTTCTACATATCGTAAGGAAGTGGACCATGGTTCGCACAAGACGTCTTTTGATTGTACTGTTATTTGCACTCTCACTACTGATCTCGTTGACCCCGGCAGCTCTGGCGGATGTCCAGCAAGCGCCTTTTACAAGTCCGATGAGCGTCGAGATATCGCCACCCGAGGGCGCACCCGGCACCGTCGTGCAGGTCTATGCGTCGGGGATGGCGCCCTCTGCCACGGTAGAGGTTATGCTCGCACCCGAAGGGGATGCGCCAGTGCATAGCTACACGATGGAAGCCAACGCCGAGGGAGAGCTCTGGACGACACTCACTATACCGTCTGACGCAGAAGTTGGTTCCTCGTGGGTTGTGATTGCCCAGGTCGGCTCGGAGGTGGCGACCTCGGAGGCTTTTCAGGTGCAGGACGCACCCGAGCATCCGTCGCCCTGTGGCCCAACCTATGTTGTGCGCCGAGGCGATTGGCTGGCACAGATTGCGCGTACCTGTGAGGTTTCGCTGAGCGAGCTGCTGCGCGCCAATCCGCAGATCACCGACCCGAACCGGATCACCGCGGGCCAGGTGTTGACCATCCCCGCCGTCGACGCCCCGCCGGAGCATCCGTCACCCTGCGGCCCGACCTATGTTGTGCGCAGGGGAGACTGGATGGCTTTGATTGCGCGGGCCTGCGAGGTACCCCTGTCAGCTCTCATAGAGGCCAATCCGCAGGTCGCAGACCCGAACCGCATCTTTGCGGGACAGGTGCTGAACATCCCGCCTGTTGACGAGGATCCCACGCCGCCACCTTCCGAGGTGACTGCTACGACCCAGGTCAATCTGAACCTGAGGCCGCAGCCGACGACGGCTACAACCGTCATCCAGACCATCCCTGCCGGCACCACCGTGCGCGTGCTGGCAAGGGGGCCCGAAGGCTGGATCTTTGTCCGCAATGGCGATCGCGATGGTTGGGTTGCCGGGTGGCTGACCACCATACATGGTGACGTCCAAACCCTGCCGCAGAGACCCTCGTAACTCGCTAGCGACCGACACTCACGCGCCTGATAGCCTTTTAAGGATCTATCAGGCGCGTGTTCTGTTGTTGGCTCAGGCGCGCAAGGCTCGGTGGTGGGAATCGAACCGCCGCGGCCCTGGCGGTGATCAGGCAGCGGCGTATGGCAGTGCCCACGAGTCTGCCCCTGATCGGTGTCGTCAACGCCCATCGCCAGGGCCCGTCGTTCTCGGTGCGAGCCCATAGTCTGGCTCGTGGCCCGGCTCAGTCACCAGCGGTCGAACGTGCCAATTTCGCTTTTTTACGTGCTATAGCTCTTGATTCGCACACAGATTCTTGATACAATAAGACTACTATAGCTTTCATCCTTCCAGTTTCTAGGTGGCTTCTGAGTCTTGGTGTATCGCAAGGAGAAGGGTCATGGCTCCCACAAAACGCACGCTCATCGTTCTGTTCCTGGCCGCCGCTCTGTTGCTGCTGCTGGTGCCCGTCGCCCTCGCCGATGTTCCGCAGGCGCCTATGGCGAGCACGCGGGGCATCTCGATCTCGCCGACAGTTGGCCCGCCAAGCTCGATCATCCAGGTGCATGCATGGGGCATGGGGCGCTTTGCGACAGTGAGCGTGAGCATCGGGCGACAAGGGGCCGCCCCGATCCACACGCACACCGTAGGCGCCAATGAAGAGGGTCAAACCTGGACCACGGTTACCGTGCCTCACAACGCAGAACCGGGCTCGCTGTGGGTGGTGACGGCCCGGGTCGGCTCGGACCAGGTCACCTCGGAGCCTTTCCGGGTGGAAGGCACCGCGCCGCACCATCCGTCGCCCTGTGGGCCGACCTACGTTGTGCGCCGAGGCGACTGGCTGACGCAGATCGCGCGCACCTGCCAGGTATCGGTATCGGCCCTGTTGCAGGCCAACCCGCAGATCACAAATCCGAATCTGCTCTTCCCCGGTCAGGTGTTGACCATTCCCGCAGTCAGTGTTCCGCCGACCCATCCGTCGCCCTGCGGCCCCACCTATGTTGTGCGCAGGGGAGATTGGATGGCCCTGATTGCGAGGACCTGCCAGGTATCCCTGTCGGCACTGCTGCAGGCCAACCCGCAGGTCACAGACCCGAACCGTATCTTTGCAGGACAGGTGCTCAACATTCCTCCGGTGGACGCCCCGCCGGCCCCGCCTCCTTCGGAGGTCACGGCGACAATGCGGTTCAACGTAAACCTGCGACCACGGCCGACGACGGCAACAACCATCATCCGTACCATCCCTGTCGGCACCACTGTGCGCGTGCTGGCAAGGGGGCCTGACGGTTGGATCTATGTGCGGCATTTCGATCGCGAGGGTTGGGTTGCCGGGTGGCTGACCACGATCCATGGTGACGTCGGCGCGTTACCTTTCCGACCGTCCTAGCGGTTCAAACAAGAACACGCGCCTGATGGCAAGTGCCGATCGGGCGCGTGTTCTGCGTGTTGCTCAAGGCGATTGCGATGCGGAATGCCGGCGCAGCACGACAGCAAACCTCTCTGGCTTGTGGCGCGCAAGCAAAGGCCGGACAGTACCTGTGTAGATGGTCCCTACACGAGACTGCCCGGCTCTCCGTTCCGCAACGGATCCGTCACGGCATAGGTATCTAGCTGATTCGCTGCAGATACTGCTTGGCGGCCCAGAACTCGCGGCCATCGATCCGTACTCGAGCCCAGACGATGCCGCCCACGGTCTGCTCCACACCGGTGAACCCGAGGCGTGTGCCCTGGGGCACAATGCGCATGATGGCGTGGTTCGTGCCGGGGCCCGAGCGAAGCCGCAGACCCGCGCTGGCAGTCACTCGCCACTCGCCCGTGGGCGCTGTGGTGCCGGCCCAGCGAGCCAGATAGGTCGCCGCGACCCATCCCTCTCGACAGACGCCTGCACGAAAGACGCGCACCCGGACCCAGTTGATGCCCTGGTGGGTCACCAGGTCAGTCATGGGATAGACGGTCTCTCCATGCTGAAGGGTCAGAATCACCGAGTGGGTGAGACCTGCTCCCATACGCATCCGCAAGCCGGCGGGGGCCACGACCGTCGTCGTTGGCACCGCAGGAGGCGTAACCGGGCAGACCCACGACGGCGGTGGCGGAGGTGGCGGGGTCGGCGCCGGCGGCTTGGGCGTCGGCGGCAGCGGGACAGGCGGCTTGGGTGTCGCCAGGATCACACCACAGGCGATGGCATCAGCCCCCAGGTGTGTATCCGCCAGCAGCAGCAGCGCGCTTCCATCCACTCCATTCAAGGTGTTGTGGGGAATGGTCACCGTGCGGCGGTACTCGGCGCTTCCATCCGGATAGAACTGCACCGGGGGCAACTGCATCACAATGGCGCCCGTGTGTCGGCGAAAGTCGGGCGGAGCGCAGAACCCTACCTGGGTGATGACCAGGGCGCGATCGCCGCCAATGGGATCGAACCCCCTCACGCGGATATCGATCTGAGTTTGACCAAAGGCGGTGGGCGTGAATGTGGCGGTGCCCATCGTAGCGCCCTGCCTGTTCATGATCTGCACCACACCGGGGCTCGAAGCCAGGCTGCGACCCGGCACGAGCGAGAGGGCCAGAATCATCAAAGCAGTGAACGCCATGATGCGGAACCAACATCGACGAGTGGGACTCAACTGTAACATCTTCCTCTCCCTTCTACACGCAGAACCAGATACCTGACCTTGCCGTTTCATGCACTTGTGGACTGCATCGGGACCCAACACGGCCTGGCGCCGCCGGGCCGGTTACGGTCTCGTAGCTAGTATAACAGCAAAACCCTGTACTTGGCTAGCCCGTCCGGCCAAATCCATCGAGTCAGTTTCTATCAGCAGTGCTGCTGTGCGCTTGTCTCTAATGCGGCTCTCCGAGAAGCAGCCGGCTTGACAGCCCCTGCGACGGCTCTGATAATGTGGACGCTGAGTATGCCATCGCCTATACGCCCGTGGAGGGACACCTATGCCCTATGCCATCGCCGCTCTGTTCGATGCCGCCAGTGAGGCGGGCATCCAGAATCTGCGCCGCCAACTGGCTGAATATGCCGGTTCAGACACGGTTGCTGTCGCTCGACCCCATCTCGCCTTTGCCATCGTAGATCGGCTCGATCCCGAGGCTCTGGAACCGATGCTGCGCGAGTTCTGCCAGGCAATGCCGCCGCTGCCTCTGAACCTGGCGGCTGTGGGCGCCTTTCCCACGGCCGAAGGTGTGGTCTATCTCGCACCGGTTGTTACGCGACCGATGCTGGCAGCCCATGCTCGTCTCTGCCAGCTATTGGACGAGGCTGGCGCTCCTCCAGTTCCCTACTATCGTCCTGAGAACTGGGTGCCGCATTGTACGGTGGCGATCAACCTGACGCGGGAGCAGGTGGGCGGCGCTGTGCGTATCTGCGGCGAGGCTGATGTCTTTCATACCGATCAGCTCACGCAGTTGGCAGTGGCCGAGTTCCCGCCCATACGGCTAATCTACAAGCTGCCGCTGCGCGGTGCAATCGCCCCCTCTGAGATTGCGGGGCAGGGATAGCTCGAGATTGTCCCCCCCAGACAGACAAGAACCCCGGGGGCCATATAGACCCCCGGGGAGTAGCGCAAAGCTATTTTGTGTCTGGCGCCGGTATCTCGGTAAAGCAGTCGAGAAACTCGCGAGCGCCCCACAGAGAAACATTGTTGATGTACAGGCTCTGCCAGGTCCAGCCATCGGCATGCACTGTCGCTTCGCCCGTAGGTACCAGTACGGTGCCATAGGGGACGATGCGAGCGATCCTGCCACTGAGGGTCGGCGCGGTTCGCAACCGGAGACCCACCGTAGCCGTCACCTTGCAGCCCGGTCCATTGTGAAAGTGGCCAAAGGGTTCGTCATAACCGGGGTAGTTGGCCAGATAGGCCGAAGCCGCCCAGCCGGTGGTCGTGACGCCCCAACGTGTCACCCTGACGTTGCTCCAGCGAATGCCCTGGTTCCAGACGGGCTCGCCGATCACGGTGACCTTTTCTCCATTGAACATAACCAGATGGATGGGCTCAACCAGAGAAGTACCACTGCGTAGTCTCAGGCCAAGGGGGGCCCGGACAACCATCGTCTTTTCCTGGGCCCCGTTGGGCGCGGCGGCCCCTACCATGGGTACTAGCAGCATGGCCGCTAGAATTGCGAATAAGATGATGAAAGATAGCTTCTTGCTCCTCATCACACTCTCCTTTCGATTTGCGGCTGATCGGTATTGGGGGTTGCTTCGCGGGCTCTCGGGAGCACGCCCACAGACCCAATACCATATCCTGTATATAGTATAACACTAGAACAGGCGGTACGCAATAGGATTTGGCCACATTCCGTCGGATTTTACGCAGCAGCGGAACGTAGGGGCGCTGGCTGCCGTTGGGGGCGTGATTTTGCGGGCAGACCTGTGCTAATACCGGCCTTGGGGTTTGTTGGAACGTCACCTGCTAGGGAGCATACTCTCGGCGTTCGCGCCTCTTCCCCTGATCTGGATGTCTCCGTGGAACTGTACGGGCCCATGCCCGGATGGGCCACGGATCGTTTGCGTTGGCTGTCATCTGGGTGGGTGGTGTTGGCCATGCCATCGTTGGGCGACAGCGCAAAGCCAGCCACTGCAGGAAGGCTCCTGCAGTGGCTGGCTTGTGACACGCTGTCCGGATCAGACGGGCCGGGGGCCTGTCCGTCCGTGTAGGCGTCTATTGCTCAAAGTACCACTGCTCGGGGATCTCGGTAAAGGACCAGAGCGAGTCCCAGGTCCAAAAGCCACCCGTCTCGCTGACGTTACGCAGGTTGTTGCGCACGAACAGCGGATGGGGCGCGTTGCCGACGGTGCCGATGGTCCAGATATGCTCGGCCTGGCTCTCCAGCACCCTGCGCGCCGGCTCATCGTCGTCCGTCATATTGTACTCGTCCATCCACTCGTACAGGTTCTTGATTCTCTCCGGCGGTTCTTCACCCAAATCGCCTTCGGTGTTGTACCAGCGGCCCCAGAGCACGCCCCAGGTGGACTCGTCACCGTCCAGCGGCGCAAAGAACTTGGGGCGGCGCAGGAAGAGGGTGTCGGCTGTCTCGTCGCCGTGCCACAGAGACATCGGCTCTTCGTTGGCGATGATCTTTTGGGTCAACAGAGTACGGGTCACCGACTGCCAACGGATCTCGATACCGATGCGACCCCAGTACTCTTCCACCAACTCGGTGATGGGGCCCTTGGGCGTCTCGGTCTCGACCAGATCCCAGGCAATGATCATCGGTTGCCCGCTCTCGGGCCAGAGGCGATGCGTGCCGGCCGAGTTCCACTCCAGGCCCATCTCGTCCAGGAGCTCGTTGGCCCGGTCGAGATCGAACTCGGCATAGGCCTCGGCGTACTCGGGACGATAGTGCCGCGAGACCGGAATCACGGTCATCTGGGTCTCGGAGGCGTTGTCAAAGTAGATGACGTTGTTGATGTCTGACCGATCAATCGCCAGCGACAGCGCCTGGCGGAAGCGATCGTCAGAGAACACCTCGCGCCACTCCTCGTCCTCATAGTTCATGTTGACATTATAGACCACCTCGCCGCCCTTGCCCGACTCCCAGAGGAGCATGCGAGCATTGGCTGCGGCAGCGCCCTCTGCGTAGGTGGCATAGAACAGGATGCGCAGCTCGAAACCGGCAAAGTCATAGTCGCCGCCTACGGTCTTGGCGTCCAGGATCGACAGGTCGGCGGCCTTGTCGTTGTTGATCTGGTCGATGTAGGGCAACTGGTTGCCCTCGGGATCGACGGCCAGATAGTAGGGGTTGCGCTCCAGGAACGCCATCGAGGGCGTATCACGCACGGGCATAAAGGACTCGAGGCGCGGCCGGTCGATGTTCTGGTTACGGTTGTTCTTCTGGCCAAAGTTCTGGTACCAAAAGTCAAAGCCATCCTCTTCGGCGAGGTCGCCAGCCTCTTCGTTATAGTCGATGTGGAACTGCTCCATATAATGGCGCGGCACAAAGGTCTGATGGTCCCAAAAGCCGTACAAGTGCGCCATGTTGACCAGCACAAAGGACGGGTGCGGCACAGCAAAGGTCAACTGGAAGGTATAGTCATCAAGGATATCCAAGTCCACAAGCTGGTCGCCGGGCCGGAACCACTGCCCGGGCACCGGGGTGAGCTCGGTGTTCTGGAGTACGTCCTCATACCAGAACTCGACATCGGTCGTTGTCAGCGGCTCGCCGTCGGACCACTTCATGCCGGGCCGCATATGGCAGGTGATCTGGGTAAAGTCGTCGCTAACATCCCAATCCCTGAGGATCAGGGGCACGGCGTGGGTCAGATCCTTGGAGATACGCAGCCAGTTGGGCCGCCCCATGACCTGCTGCGTATCGTTGTGGTACAGGTTCATGCCCAGGCCGCCGACGGTGATGGTACCTCCATATTGGCCGATGCTCTCGGTGACCTCGATCACCAGGGGCTCTTCGGGCAAGCGCTCATCCACCGGGGGGAGCTCTCCCGCATCTACCTGCTCGCGCAGCATCGGTGATTCGTTGTACACGCTGGGGATCTCGGGCGGCTCCTCATCGGGAGGCGATACCGAAGGCGCCTCGTCTGGTGGGGGAAGCTCCTCCTCTTCAGGCGGATCTTCTACAACCGGAGGGGCAACTTCGTCTTCGGGATCCACCGGGGGCGCATCAGGCGCGCAGGCAGCAATAGCCACAGCAGCGGCGGTGATACCGGTAAAACGGATGAAATCTCTACGTGTGTGCTTGGGGAGGTTCATTTCGTACTCCTATTCGTAGCGTCCGCAGGGACAATAGAGACATGCACTCTAGAAGCGAGCGCACCAGGATACATACTCATGCTGTGGGTCGTGATAGAGCTTCTCCTTTGGGTTTGCGGCTCTGGCCGGGATAAAAGGGGCAAGGCATCCCACCCACGCAGGCCACGAGGATACAGCCGGGGAACGTACAACGAACTGGCCGCACAGCAGCCAGCTCGAGTGGGCACTACTATTCGGTTGGCGGCCGCCAAGCCGTCTAACGATATCTGTCGGTAAGGATCCTTCATATTTTGTATCTCTAGTCTAGCAGACGGGGAGGGGGGCGTCAACCCCCTCTTTTGCGTTTCATGTCTTCTGCCCATTTCCGGGTCGCCTCTCCAGGCGCACTCGCCCCGCAGCTCGCCCTTATCTGCCTTGCTGCGGTCCTGGCTCTCCACCCTTGGCATCGCATGC
>SKRJ01000097.1 GCA_007118555.1 Anaerolineae bacterium
CGTTTATGCTAGAATGATCGGGTAATGGGGCGTCGCCAAGCGGTAAGGCAGCGGCCTTTGGAGCCGCCATTCGGAGGTTCGAATCCTTCCGCCCCAGCTAGCGTTGTACAGGTAGAGATCGGGATCATCCCGGTCTCTCTTTTTTTGTGCTTTTGCTCGGATTTCGGATCGTTGGACAGGAGAGCGCTATCGGCCTAGAATCATGGCTAGCCCAATCGGGCAGACCGTCCATCCGCGCACACTCTGAGAGGTAAGCTCCGTGACCAGACTAGCCGTAGCGATTCTCGCGGCGGGGCAGGGTACCCGCATGAAATCGGATCTGAACAAGGTCGTGCATGCTGTCTGCGGCAAGCCCATGGTGCTCTGGTCGGTGGAGCAGGCCGAGACGTTGGGCGCCGATCCCATCGTGCTCGTAGTGGGCAACGACGCCGAGGCCGTGCGCGAGACCGTGGGTGCCCGCGCCCAGTATGCTGTACAGGCCAAGCGCCTGGGCACCGGTCATGCCCTCTTGCAGGCCCGCGATCTGCTGCAGGGGCGCGCCGATACGGTGCTGGCCCTCTATGGCGACATGCCCACCCTGCGCCCCGAGACCGTGAGGCGCCTGCTGGCGCTGCATCAGGATCGCTCGCCTGCGGTAACGATGCTCACCGTCCATTCCGCCGATTCGATGGGCTTTGGCCGCGTGGTGCGCGACGCCCAGGGGCGGGTGCGCGCCATCGTCGAGGAGGCCGCTGCCACGCCCGAGATTCTGGCTCTCACCGAGCTGAACTGTGGCGTATACTGCTTTGACGCCGACTGGCTGTGGGAGCGCCTGCCCCTCGTGCCGCCCACGCCCCCCAAGAACGAGTACTATCTCACCGATATGGTGGCCATGGCCATCGAGGACGGGCGGGAGGTCGAGACGGTCAGCGTCGAGGATGTGGACGAGGTGCTGGGGATCAACACGCGGGTGCACCTGGCCCAGGCCGAGGCCGTGCTCCGCCAGCGCATCAACGAGGGGCATATGCTCGAGGGCGTGACGCTGCTCGATCCGGCCGCCACCTATATCGATGCGACGGTCCGCATCGGGCGTGATACGGTGATCCATCCCAATACCATGCTTCAGGGCGATACGACAATCGGCCAGGGCGCCGTCATTGGCCCCAACAGCATCGTTCGCGATTCCCAGATCGGCGACCGCTGCCGTGTGCTGAGCTCGGTGGTCGAGGAGGCCATTATGGAGGAGGACGCGGACATTGGCCCCTTTGGGCATCTGCGTCCCAAGGCGCATCTGGGCGCCGGCGTGCACATGGGCAACTTTGGCGAGGTCAAGGATGCCTACCTGGCGCCGGGCACCAAGATGGGGCACTTTTCTTATGTGGGTAATGCCCGCATCGGCGAAGGCGCCAACATCGGCGCAGGGACCATTACCTGCAACTATGATGGCCACAGCAAGCACACCACCGTGATCGGGGCGGGGGCTTTTATCGGCAGCGGCGCGATGCTTGTGGCGCCCGTGAGTATCGGGACGGGGGCCATCATCGGGGCCGGGGCCGTGGTGACCCACGACGTCGCCGACAATGCGGTATCCTATGGCGTGCCGGCGCGCTTCAGGAGGCAGAACCATGACGCCTGAAACGCTCGACCAAGAACGGCTGGATGAACCGTGGCAAGAGCTCCTGCAAGCCGCGGAGGCGGCCCGCGAGCGCGCCTATGCCCCCTACTCTCGTTTTCTGGTGGGCGCGGCCGTGCGGGCGGGCAGCGGGCGCATCTATACAGGCGCCAACGTCGAGAACGCCTCCAGCGGCTTGACGGTGTGCGCCGAGCGGGTGGCGCTCTGGAAGGCCGTCTCGGAGGGCGAGCGTCGCTTTGAGGCGCTGGCGCTGATCACTGCGCCGGGCGCCACCCCCTGCGGGGCCTGCCGCCAGGTGCTGGCCGAATTTCAGTCCGGCCTGCCCATCCTGGTGGCCGATACCGCCGGCCGTGCCTGGCTCACCTCGCTGGCGGTCCTCTTGCCCGATGCTTTTCCCCATGTCACTTATGGTGAGGGACCGACGCTGGAGATCGATCCGGGCGCCGGCTCTCCCGAGCCTGATGCTTGATCGTCAAGGAGATGGACCATGCCTGAGCACTCTGACGCCTGGATGACCCGGATCGCGTGGCGCGGCGCAGCGATTGCGGCGGCCTGGCAGCCTGACGCGGACGATACGCCGGAGACGGCTCCGCTCACGCGCAGCGAGCTGGCCAGCTACATCGATCATTCGTTGCTCTCGGTCGACGCGACCCCCGCCATGCTGCACACTTTGTGCGCCGAGGCCCGGGAGCATGGCTTTGCATCGGTGTGCGTCAACTCGAGCCACGTGGCCTACTGCGCCGAGGCGCTGGAGGGCACCAGCGTGCTCGTGGGCTCGACGGTGGGCTTTCCCCTGGGGGCCATGCTCACCGCCGCCAAGGTCCACGAGGCGCGGCTGGCCATTCAGGCCGGGGCCGGTGAGGTGGACATGGTGCTGCCGGTGGGCCTGCTCAAGGCCGAGGCATGGCGCGGGGTGTACCAGGATGTGGCTGCGGTGGTCGAGGTGTGCCACGCCAGCAAAGTGCCCTGCAAGATCATCCTGGAAACGGCGCTTCTGACCGACGCCGAGATCGCCATCGCCTGCCTGCTGTGCGTCGACGCTGGGGCCGATTTCGTCAAGACGGCCACCGGCTTTGCACAAGGCGGCGCCACTTTGGCCGCTGTGGCCCTGATGCGGCACGTCGTGGGGACCACCCGAGGCGTCAAGGCCGCGGGCGGCATTCGCAGCTATGACGATGCCCTGGCCATGATCGGGGCGGGCGCAACGCGCATCGGCACCAGCAGTGGAGTCCAGATCCTCGAGGGCGCTCCCACGTAGAGATGAGGCGGGTCCATCATGCCGAGGCCACGCGTCTATCGGACCGAAGCGATCGTGCTGCGGCAGCAGGATTACGGCGAGGCCGACCGCATCCTGACCCTGCTGACGCCGGGCGGCAAGCGCACCGTGTTGGCCCGGGGCATTCGTCGGCCCACCAGCCGCCGGGCCGGCCATCTGGGGCTGTTCCATCGCGCCGAGGTCATGCTGGCCCAGGGGCGACAGCTCGATATCGTGACCCAGGCCGAGAGCGTGGACGCCCACGAGGGGCTCTGGCACGATCTGCTGCGCTTTGCCTATGCCAGCTATGCCGCCGAGCTCGTGGACCTTTTCCTGCCTGAGGAAGAGGAGAACCCGGCCGTCTATGACCTGCTGACCCTTGCGCTGGAGGCTTTTGCTGGCGAGGAGGATCTGCGGCTGTGGGCTCGCTACTTTGAGCTGTCGCTCCTGCAGCTTGCGGGCTATCATCCCGAGTTCTTTCAGTGCGTAGGGTGTGGTGCGACTATCGAGCCGGGGCCGAATCGCTTTGATGTCACCCAGGGGGGGCTCCTGTGTCCGCGCTGTGGCGCCGAAATGGCCGGGGCGCGGCCGGTGTCGCTGGGGGCGCAAAAGGTGCTGCGCTACCTCGCCAGCCACGATCGAGGGGCCATCGGTCAACTGGGCATTCGTGATGCCACGCACCGCGAGATGGAAGAGCTGCTGCACGCCTTTTTGCAGTACACCCTCGAGCGCGAGCTCAAGTCCACCGCCTTTTTGCGGCGGCTGCGCAGCGAGCTATCCATGTACGAAAAGGGTCGTGGTCCGTAAACCAAGCGCTAACCTGGCGCGGCCCGTTTGACGCATGGTCCGTTTGGGCCTAGAGTCTGACGAATCGGATGGCGGCCACTGTGGAGAGAGAGATGGATTTCGAACAAGTCATTATGCGTCTGGACGAGTTCTGGTCAGAGCACGGTTGTCTGATCTGGTTGCCCTACAATGTCCAAGTGGGGGCGGGCACGATGAACCCCGCCACCGTGCTGCGCGTGCTCGGCCCCGAGCCGTGGAACGTGGCCTATGTGGAACCGTCCATTCGCCCCGACGATGGCCGCTATGGCGAGAACCCCAACCGCTGGCAGCAGTTTTACCAGTACCAGGTGATCCTCAAGCCCGATCCGGGCAACCCGCAGGAGCTCTATCTGGATAGCCTGCGCGCCCTGGGGATCGATCCGGCTGTCCACGACGTGCGTTTCGTCGAGGACAACTGGGAGTCGCCGGCCCTGGGGGCCTGGGGTCTGGGCTGGGAGGTCTGGCTCAACGGCCAGGAGATCACCCAGTACACCTACTTCCAGCAGGCAGGCGGCATGGAGCTGGATCCCGTGTCGGTCGAGATCACCTATGGCCTGGAGCGCATCGTGATGGTGCTGCAGGGGGCCAAGTCGTTCCCCGAGATCCGCTGGCATCAAAAGGTGACCTATGGCGACCTGCTGCTGCGCGGCGAGATCGAGCATTGCACCTACAATTTCGAGGTCGCCGACGTCGACAACCTGCATCGCATGTACGACCTCTACGAGGCCGAGGCCAAGCTCGCTCTGGAGCGCGAACTGGTGCA
Organism: Anaerolineae bacterium; assembly: GCA_007118555.1. Classification (GTDB taxonomy): domain Bacteria; phylum Chloroflexota; class Anaerolineae; order UBA1429; family UBA1429; genus UBA1429. The sequence continues at coordinate 4,456 of SKRJ01000097.1, forward strand.
TCCGGCCCACGACTATGTGCTCAAGTGCTCTCACGTGTTCAATGTGCTCGACGCCCGGGGCGCCATTGGTGTTACCGAGCGGGCGAGCTACTTTGTGCGCATGCGCGATCTGGCCCGCGATGTGGCCCAACTGATGGCGGGGCAGCGCGAGGCCATGGGCTACCCCCTGATGAACGCCTTTTCGGTGCCGGACAGGGCGCAAGAGCCCGCGCCCAGCGTCGTGCAGCCCGAGGGCGAGGGGCCGTTCGATTTCGTGCTGGAGCTGGGCGTCGAGGAGCTGCCCGTAGGCGATCTGGACCATGTGCTGGCCGCTTTGCAAGAGGCGCTGCCCAGGGCCCTGGACGAGGCGCGCCTCGCCTGCGACGAGGTGACCGTGCAGGGGACCCCGCGCCGCGTCGTGGTCACCGTCAGTGGCCTTGCCGCGCGCCAGGCCGACAGCGAGCAGGCGTTGCGCGGTCCCGCCGTAGGTATCGCCTATGACGACGACGGGCAACCCACCCGGGCTGCTCAGGGATTTGCGCGCAGCCGCGGCGTGGATGTGGCGGCCCTCGAGAGGCGCGAGTATGACGGCCGCGAGTATGTGGTCGCCGTGATCCAGGAGCAGGGGCGTGAGGCGGCTGCCGTATTGGCCGAGCTGCTCCCGCCGATCCTGGCTGGGCTGCGCTTTGGCAAGAGCATGCGCTGGAACGAGAGTGGCGTCTATTTCGCGCGCCCCGTGCGCTGGTGCGTCGCCCTGTTGGATGAGCAGGTGGTGCCGTTCGAGTTTGCCGGCGTGCAGAGTGGGCGTAGCTCGCGGGGCGCTCGTCCCCAGGGCGCGCCCAAGATCGAGATCGCCTCGGCGACCGTATATGCCGAGGTGATGGAAGCCGAAGGCATCGTGCTGGATGTGCAGGCCCGGGAGGAGCAGATCATGGGTCGCGCCGCCGAGTTGGCGGCCGACGTGGGCGGACAGCCCAGCGTGGATCCGGCGCTGCTACGCGAGGTCGCCAACCTGGTCGAGAGCCCCCTGCCGATCATGGGAGGCTTTGACCAGACCTACCTGGCGCTGCCCGATGCGGTGCTCCTGGCGGTGATGCACAAGCACCAGCGCTATCTGCCCGTGGTGCAGGATGGCAAGCTGCTGCCCCACTTTATCGCCGTGGCCAACGGCCGCGATCTGGACCAGGATGTGGTGCGCGAGGGCAATCAGGAGGTGTTGCGGGCCCGCTATGCCGATGCCGCCTATTTCTACGAGGCGGACACCCAGAATCCCTTGGATGCGTTCACGCCCCGGCTCGATACGCTGACCTTTCAGGAGCGACTGGGCTCGGTGCTGGACAAGGTGCGCCGCCTGGAGGATCTGGTCCCCGCCCTGGCCGAGCTGCTCGGGCTGGATGCCAGCCAGGCGCGCGATGCGCAACGGGCGGCCGCCCTGTGCAAGAGCGACCTCGCCACCCAGCTCGTGGTCGAGTTTACGTCGCTACAGGGAATCATGGGCGCACACTATGCCCGGCTGTCGGGCGAGGCCGAGCCGGTGGCCCAGGCCATTGAGCAGCACTATATGCCGCGCTCGGCCGGCGACCGCCTCCCCGAGAGCCTGGAGGGGCTGGCCGTCGGTCTGGCGGATCGGCTGGACAGCCTGGTGGGCCTGTTTGCTGTCGGCATGCGGCCCACTGGCGCGGCGGACCCCTGGGGCCTGCGCCGGGCGGCCCTGGGCGTCATCCAGATGCTGGTGGAGAGGAACGTCTCCCTGTCACTGAGGCAAGCCCTGACTCTGGCAGCGGCGCGGATGCCCCTGGCCGTAGATCCCGAGACGCTGGACGATCTGGGCGAGTTTGTCATGCGGCGCCTCGAGGGCTATCTGCGCGAGGCGGGTTATCGCTATGATGCGGTGGCGGCTGCGCTGGCCGAGCAGGGCGATGACCCTGCGGCTGCCAGGCGTGCCCTGGACGAGCTGACGCCCTGGCTAGAACGTGATGATTGGGAGGCGCTCCTGGACAACTATGCGCGGTGCGTGCGCATCACGCGCAGCCTGGAGGAACGTTTGGCCGTGGATCCGGCGCTGTTCACCGAGCAGGCCAGCCGCGATCTCTATGAGGCGTATCGGCAGGCTAGCGAGCAAGTAGCAGCCAGTCCGAGCGTAACCACGCTGATGCAGGCTCTTGCATCGCTTGGTCCGGTGATTGCGCGATTCTTTGATGATGTGTTGGTCATGGCCGAGGATCTGGCCGTGCGGCAGAATCGTCTGGCGCTCCTGCAGGGCATTGGTGCCCTCTCTGAGGGCCTCGTCGATCTGAGCCAGATGGAGGGCTTTTAGAGCAAAAGGGGCGCCATGTTCACCGATTGGCTCAGAAGAACCTTTCACGGCGCTATAGAGGACGCAGCCGGCGTCTTTAGACGGCTGGGCCTGCATCCCAATACGCTGACGATCATCGGTTGTCTGCTGCAGTTGGGCGTTGGCGTGATCCTGGCCACCGGCGCGCTGCGCCTTGGTGGCGTGCTGCTGGCGCTGGCCTCGGCCTTTGATGCATTGGATGGGGCGCTGGCGCGCCAGTTGGGCCAGGCCAGCAAGTTCGGGGCGTTCCTGGACTCGAGCCTCGATCGGATCTCTGAGGCCGGGGTGCTGCTGGGACTGGCCTGGTTCTATATGGGGCAGCCGGGGCGCGTCGAGGAGATGCTGGTGTATGTGGCCATCGTGGGCTCGTTGATGGTGAGCTACACACGTGCGCGTGCCGAGGGCCTGGGCGTCGAGTGCAAAGAGGGCCTGTTCACACGGGTAGAGCGCACTCTGGCGCTGTTTATCGGCCTGGTGACGGGCTGGATCGTCCCGGTGTTGTGGCTGTTGGCCGTTGGCAGCCTGGCGACGGCGATCCATCGTATGATTTCGGTGTATCTCAAGGTACGGGACGAACCCTTGGCGCACTGAACGTGTTATGCATTGTAGAGTCGTGCCATCGTCTGTGGTCAGCATAAGGGGCTCGCACGAATCTTGACGAGTTTCCGCTTTTGCACAAAACTTGAGAGCCACTATATGTGGGCACTACATCAGGTGACGGCACTATAGATTGTGGTCTCTCGTGGCGTTTCGTCTCGAATCGGGCCGATTCTTTTCAGAACGCTGTCAAGTAGCTTGACCGGACGTAGAGATTGCGTATATAGTTGCCTGGCAGTATCGAAAGGTACTTGATTGGCAAGGTGTGGCCTGAAAGCACGAAAAGCTATGGGCAACGACACCATGGCGAGGGAGCTGCAAGGTGACCATGAATGAGATGATACTCGTTGTTGACGACGACCATGCTGTGGCAGAAGCCATTGAGCGAAGCCTTCGCCGTAGTGGCTATGAGGTATCCGTCGCCCACCGGGGGGCCGACGCTCTGGCCATCGCACAACAGCAACGGCCAGACCTGTTGATCCTGGACATTATGATGCCTGGCATGGATGGGATCGAGGTGGGCAAGGTCATACGACAGAGTTCCGACCTGTCTCATCTCCCCATACTCTTTTTAACGGGCAAGCAGGAGATTCGGGACAAGGTCGCGGCCTACCAGCAGGCGCTGGCGGATGATTATCTGACCAAGCCTTTTGACCTGCTCGAGTTGGATCTGCGCGTCAAAGCCTTGCTACGGCGCACACAGCAGAGCGCGGCCCCCGAAGACAATCATCGCATCGAGGTGGGGGATCTGGTGCTGGATCTGCGCACCTACGAGATCAACACTCCTGACCAGACGGTGCTGTTGACGCCGGTCGAGTTCGAGCTGATGCACTTTTTGATGTCGAACACGGGCCAGGTGTTTTCCGCCGATCAGCTCCTGCAAGATGTGTGGGGCTATCCGCCGGGCACCGGCATGCCCGATCTTGTGAGGGTGCACGTCAAGAACGTGCGCGACAAGATCGAGCCCGAACCGCGCAAGCCGATCTACCTGCGCAACATCCTGCGCAGGGGCTACACCGTGCCCGAGCAGCAGTCTGCGTCCTGAGAGCCACGAGGTCGATCATCACAGGCCTGTAACGACAAA
>SKRJ01000327.1 GCA_007118555.1 Anaerolineae bacterium
CCGCCCTCTCGGGCCCAGTTACCCTCAAAAGTTACGTTTCTCAACGTCGGACGGCCGCCGCTGATGCGCATCCCGCCGCCATTGCGGTCGTTGCCACTGAGCGCGTTGGCGTTTCCGCCTGTTATGGTGAAACCGTCAAGCACGGCCGAGTCATCCGTGTCGTCGGCGACCACCACGTGGTAACTGTTGTCGGCGTTGTTTCCCGGCGTGCCGATGTCCCCGCTGAGCACGGTGGGGTGAGCTGTCCAGTCGCGGGCCCCAAAGGTACCGTCCCCTCCACCGGACGGAAAGCCGCCGTACAGGGCCACGCCATTCATCATGACAAAAGATACTGTACGGTCGGTCCCGGTTGTTGGGTAATACGTGCCCTCAGCCACCCACAAAGTGGTTCCGGTGCCAGACGCCCCCAGGGCCACCTGCAGATCGGTGTAGGCGTTAGTCCATGAGGTGCCGTCGCCAACGCCTGTCGCGCTGGCATCCACGTAGATGACCGTTTGCGCCCGAGCCGGCAGCGCGACGGCTGCCGCGGCCAGGAGCGTCGCCAACAGGAGTAGACAGAGCCAGGTTCTCGTCTTCACAGCACGCACCCCTTTCTGTGGGCCTTGCCCATCGATATACCTGCCCTCGCCGTCGGTGGGCGGGGCGATCCTCGTGCTGGGCACCCATCAGACACACGGATGTGCGCTTGGAGACCCAATTCCCGTTTCCTGCTCCAGGTCGCTTTCAGACATGCCGCTCAGCTCGCGAGGCGGTACGGCCTCGGTGCATACCGCTGGTCGTACTGCGACGCATCAGGCGCTACCCATGAGCTGCGGCTCGAGCTACAGATCGGGCTATGGTACAAAGCGAATCGCCGACATTACCTGCTGGTGAATAGCCAACGACGCCCCCGCTGGCGTCGGAAGCGTGGGGCTTTGGGAAGGTATGCCGCCATGGGAGCATGCGAGCGGCGGTCAGAGATACCCGTGATAGTGGGATCGTTTTCCGTTGAGCACGGAGAGTGGTTGGTGCGCGGCAGGCGCTGCCTTCTGCGAGACGGTGGTCCGGCGTAAAAGCTCTGGCGCGCGGTCGCGAGTACACCACCGGAGTGCAAAAGGTGAGTGGAAAAGGGTTCCCGTATACGCGCAGCGTCACAAGCTGTGGAGAGTAGCGTGGTGGACAGAGCTCCCGGAGCGGGGCGACGCAGCGCATGCCGCCGAGCGGCGGTGGCCGTGCCCCACGCGCTCTCCGGGGCCGATACATGACGCGGGCGCGGTTGTACGGGGGTGGTTGCTCAGGTTGCGTTGCCTTTGCCCAAAGGGCAGGCGGGTGGTTGATCGTGCGTGTTTTGATTGCTGACAACTGCCACAGGCGGTTTTCCCTGCCAGAGACACATCGGGCCGGGCATGCCGCCCCGGATGGCTCCTCTGAAGCGTCGGCAGTGGGCACCTGTTGCACCGCATGACCGAAAACCCAGGGAGTATTACCAACAGGCTTCTGTGAGCCCCTGCCAGCAGTCAGCATGGTAACCTCTGTTCTTCTATGAACCACGCAACAGCGTGATAGCTTGAATGAGACCCGATGCTCAGAGAAGGATAGGCCACCAACATCCGGGTCCCCCCCTGGCGCGCGGTAGGAGATCAACCCCGGTCGCGGAGAGCTTTGACAGCATGATAGCAGGTATCGTGCGCTGACACAAGGCTATTTCGCCCTTTTCGGTTGTCTTTATGTGCGTGCCGCGCTTGACCCCCCTGGCCTTATCAAGTATATGAGAAAGGATTACGCGACGCGATAGATACAAGGACTCCCTGGACTGAATGTCATTCGGGCGCTTGCCCGGGCCGATGGCTAGAAGTCGAAGCGGGCACAATTGGCCCTGAGGAAGGAGAGGCACTGCATGGATCAAGCTGCAGCGGATGCCATGCGTGAGGAATGGGCGCCGTCGGACAAGGCGGATGCCTTGTGGGCTGGCGACCCTTTTGCCCGTCGTCTCTTGCAGGACAATGCCGAGCGCATCCACGCCAGTCGCGGCGAGCTGCTCTTTTGTCAGGGCGATTCAGGTGATTGCATGTACCTCGTTCTCTCTGGGCGGCTGTCAGTGCGCCTGGTCGCCGATGACGGCGTTGAGACCCAGCTGGCAGAGCTTGGCCCGGGCATGCCTGTCGGTGAGATCGCTCTGCTCACGGGACAACCACGTACGGCATCGGTCTATGCTGCGGAGGATGCCCAGCTCTTGCGCTGCTCTCGAGTCAGTTACGAGAGGCTGGCTCGGCAGCACCCCAAGGAGTTGGCGGGGTTCACGCAAACTGTTGCTCGCCGTCTCAAAGAGGTGCATCTCTCACAGGTGCTGGGTACCTTTTTCGGGATTCAGGATGCGCAGACCCTCGGCTGGCTGCGCGGCGAGCTGGAATGGCTTCACCTTGGCCATAGCGAGGTGCTGTTTCGGCAAGATGAGCCCAGCGACGCCATGTACATCGTTGTTAGCGGCAGACTGCGCATCAGCACAGCAGAGGCAAATGGTACCGCGCGCTATGTGGGAGAGGTGTCACCGGGTGAAGTCGTCGGCGAGCTCGGGCTTTTGAGCGGAGAGCCCCGGACCGCCACGGCCAGGGCGATTCGACAGACAGACGTTGTGAAGGTGTCTCAGCCGGTCTTTCAGCAACTGGCGGAACTCTATCCCGAGGCCGTGATGCGTATTGCCAAGTTGATCATCTCTCGGCATCAGCGTTCAATGCATGTCCCTTCATCGGCGCAGTTGAGGGCCCTTGTACTTGCCATTATACCTACCATGACTGCCCTCTCGGCGGCCCAGTTTGCAGAGGAACTTGCCAGCCATCTGGAACTGCATGGGACAGTCCTCACAGTCGATAGCGCGCGCCTTGACAGCCATCTGGGCAAGACGGGCGCCGCAAATGCCGAGCCCAATCACCCTACGGGTCTGATTGTATCGACATGGCTGGGTGAGCAAGAGAGTCGCTTTCAGTACCTGCTTCTGGTTGCCGATCCAGAGTGGTCTGTGTGGACCGAGCGCTGTGTGTGCCAGGCTGATCGTGTACTGCAACTGGTCGATGCACATGCTACGCCAGACGTTGGCCCCATTGAGCAGGCTATGGGCAAGCGGGAACTGCTCGTCCGTCACGAGCTCATCCTGGTGCATCCAAAGAACACCGTTGAGCCGGCAAACACCGCACGATGGCTGGCCAAGCGCAATGTACACGCTCATCATCATGTCCGCGCGGGCGATACAGCGCACATGAGAAGGCTGGCCAATCGTCTGACAGGCAAGGCCCTCGGCATGGTGTTGAGCGGTGGCGGAGCCAGGGGCATGGCCCACGTTGGCGTGTTACGCGCCATGGAGGAGCTGGGGATCGGTATCGACCTGATTGGCGGTACCAGCATGGGCTCGTTGGTGGGTGCAGTATATGCTATGGATCGCGAGATCGATGAATGCATGACGCTGGCCGAGCGATTCGCCAGCCCGCGCAAGCTTTTTGACTATACCCTGCCCGTCGCCTCGCTGATGGCGTCCAAGAAGGTAACTCGCGTGCTGCGCGAGATGCTGGGTGAGGTCTGCATCGAGGATCTGTGGCGGCCCTTTTTCTGCGTGTCGAGCAACCTCACGCGCGCCGAGGCCGTCATCCATCGTACCGGCCCTCTTTGGGAGGCCGTACGGGCGAGCATAGCCATACCCGGCATCTTTACACCGATCCTTCAGGGCCGTGACGTCCTCGTCGACGGGGGGGCGCTGAACAACTTTCCGGTTGATATAATGGAGACGCTATGCGAGGGCGGTCCCGTCGTCGGCTCCAGCGTGTGCCCCATGGTGGATCGGTACGACAGCTACGAGTTTGGCTCAAGCATCAACGGTTGGCGTGTTTTGTGGAGCCGGCTGAACCCGTTCTCTCCAACCATGAGGGTACCCTCCCTGCTGGGCTCGCTCATGCGCGCACAGGAGATCCGGGGCATCTCCGGACTCCGGCATTCGGAGACCATCGCTGATATGACCGTCCGGCCTGACGTCAGTCGGTACAGCATACTTGACTTTGCGGCCTATGAGCCCATCATCGAGATCGGCTACCGGGCGGCCCTGGATCAGCTTGTGCCATGGCTGGAGCAGAATGGGGGCCAAGGGCAGGGGGATCTCTGACCAACGCCGGTCCGCGTCCTGGTCGCTTGCAGAGCGCATTCCGTGGGTGCCCCTTCCGCAATGCTTTCCGTGGAGGCCTCCGACTCCTCAGGAGCGGAAGGTAGTAGGCCAGTCCTTGTTCGGTCAGCCGGGGGGTCCTTTACTGCAGAGGGTAGCGAACGGATCCCGCGGTCAACGGACAGCCCAAACCAGGATTTGCGCTACGATTGCCAGGGTGAATAGGTGCATTACCTGATCTACAACGATCGGCAGCCACGGATGGTCTGGTGAGCTATTGAGGCTGCCCATAACCCATTTGACCAAGCTCGTACGGTCGAGCAGCGTATGGGTCCCACCGAGGAATAGCACGAGCAAAACCACGAGTATCCCGGAGACAGTGTGCCTCACGGCATACGCGCTGATGACCACCGAGACGCCCACCAGGTACACCGCCACATGACGCAACGTCCACAGCAGTTGACCCCTCTTGCGAGCAGCCATCTCGTTGGTCTGAAGCACAAAGTCGCCGATGAGATGAGTGACCAATAGCCAATCAAAGAGGCTCATCGTGTCTCCACACGCGCGCCGGGAGCTGGCAGCGCCTGGCAGATATCGGATCTCGGTGGATAGCACTACAGGGCCGGCGACGAGAGCGCCAGGCCCGCACAACTCGACGCATGGGGGTGGTGAGGGTGTCTCTGTGAAGCATGGGAGTTTGCAAGCCTTGATCCTGCGTGCCCGTTCCCGGGTCGGGTAGAGATGCCGTAGTATAGCACCGCAAAGACTGGTCCACAAGAGCGCCACAAGGCAAAAAGCCCGCCGCTACAGGTCCTGTTAACTGGGACTCCAGAAGCGCGCACTCTGAGCGGCAGACCTGGTTACGAGAGTGTGGCGTTACTGAGTGGACACGGTCCCATCCGCTGACCGGAGCCATTTGAGTACCGGTCCCTGGAGTGGTATGACCGTTTGCCTTGGCTACCAAGGGCAACGCCCGGCTATTGCGTTGTTCGTGCGAACCGGGTACGGCGCTCGTGAGGTGGCGGTGCGCTTTGAGCCCTTCCGATGGCACTCTATGACTCGGGCTTTTAGTGCGCCCAGTATCAGGCCCTGGACGTGGGGCAGGCCAATCCGGTGAACGAGGGGATGCTCATAGTATGCGGCACGGGCGGCAAGGCTCGCGCCAACTCTGGCGCCAGACACGTCGTACTCGCAAAGGCAAGCCGGTCGCCCTCTTGGCGGCAAGGGCGCCGAGTGTTGCGCGCAGTACTCACACTGTACGGCACTGCCCGGGCGACCTCCTTTCGCGCGGCAGATACACTGGCAACGCTCGCCAGCAGTCGTTCGCGAGCGCGAGTCCGTGTACGAGCCGATGACTTTTGCGTAGCCCATCATTTCCGGTGCCTTTGCGGTTCAGAGGGTAACATGCTGTGTGCATGTCTGCCGAGAACCATGGGTGTTCCGGTGAGCGCAGATGCTATGCTCCAGACAGACTATGTAGTAGTATGGTGTGCAGAGTGGGGCCTCTTCTAGCACGCGTCAAGGGAGGATATCACATGGGCATCGTACGGATCGGACTGGCAGGTTGTGGCAGTGTATCACAGAGAGGATTGCTACCCCATCTGGCGGCAGACGACATTCGCCCCTGGTGCGAGTTGACGGCGGTCATGGACGTGGTACCCGGACGCGCCCAGGCATCGGCGGAAAAGTTTGGCGCCAAGCTGGCCTTTGAGGACTATGACGAGATGCTGGCCTCGGAGATCGATGCCGTCGTGCTCGCCTCGCCGATCGGCCTGCACTATGAGCAAGCTATCAAGGCGATCGAGGCCGGCAAGCACCTGCATCTGAACAAGACCATGACCACCACCAAGGCCGAGGCGGATGACGTTATCGCCGCAGCGGAGGCCAAAGGCCTCGTGGTCGTCTCGTCGCCGGGCAATGGTCTGCACTGTTCCAACATGCGCATCCGCGAGATCGTGGAATCCGGCGAGTTGGGGCGGGTATACTGGGCCGAGATCGGCACCGCCGGCGGAGGACACGAGTTCGAGAGCTTTCGCACCGGCGATGATGTGCTGGCCAACGTCAACCCTGCGTGGTACTACAAGCGACCGGGCGGCGGGCCCATGTATGATATGGCCGTCTATGCCCTGCATCGCATCACCGCCATCCTGGGGCCGGTCCAGCGCGTCACCGGCATGTCCGGCATCGGCCTGGAAAGGCGTCATTTCAAGGGTGAAGAGATCATCGTCGACATGGACGACAACACCCATCTGGTGATGGAGATGGGCAAGGGTGTCTTTTGCCTGCTCTATGGCTCCAATAGCGCATCGGGACCACGCCATCCCTTTGCTTCGCCGTTCATCTCTGGCTCGGAGGGCAGCGTGACGGCCAACGCGGAGCGGATCGAGATTCTGGGACGCAACGTCCTGGGCCACGCGGGCACCGAAACCGGCCGCCGCGTCGAGCAGCCTGACACGCGTATTCCGTGGGTCTTTGGGGTGCACAAAGAGATCCCGGAACGGCATGTCTATGCCGACATCATGCATATGGTGGATTGCGCCCTCCATGGGAAAAAACCGGTTGTGAGCGCCGAGCATGCGCGGCACGTCATCGAGGTTATCGAGCTGGGCTACAAGGCCGCCGAAACCGGCATCACCCAGACCTGTACGACCACCTTTGACATTCAGCCGTGGGAACTGGTGCACTGCGACTGAGCAATGGGCGCGAGAATGCCCTGCGGTGTCATAGCCGCGGGGCATTCCCGTACGAGTCTCGCTGCAGCAATGCATCTGCGGACCTCTATGGCCGGTAGCCATCTCAAGATCGTCTACCACGTCTCGCAAGAGGCGCTCACCAGCCAAGTCCCGCTCGACGGGCTGACCACGTTGCTCTATGGTTGGCTCACCCTAGCGCAGGAGGACGTCCATGCCCGATACCATGACCACTCGCGAGCGAATCGCGCGCATCCTCGCTCATCAGGAGGCGGACCGCGTGCCGGTTGCCGACATCCCTTGGCCCAGCACCCTGGAGCGCTGGCGGCGCGAGGGCCTGCCACGCTCTGTGGACTGGGAGGACCATTTCGGTACCGACAAGATCGTGACCATCTCGCCCGATAACAGCCCGCGGTATCCGATCCAGGTGCTGGAGGAGACCGACGAGTACCGTGTGTTCACCTCCCAGTGGGGCGTGACGCTGCGCCAGTGGAGCCACGCCGCAGGCACCCCGCATCGCGAGGGCTTTACTGTCCAAGACCCCGACTCGTGGCGCGCGGCGAAAGAACGCATGACTCCCGATCCCGATCGTATCGACTGGAGGCGCCTCCAGTCCCACTGGCGCCGGTGGCGTGAGGAGGGCGTCTGGATCAACGGCGGCCTCTGGTTCGGATTCGAGGTGACCTACTCGCACTTTGTCGGCGTGCCGCTGTTCCTGGCGATGATCGAACAGCCTGAATGGGTGCGTGAGATGGCCGATACCATGGTCGATCTCAGCATCGCTTTGCTGGAGATGGTGTGGGAGGCAGGCTACCACTTGGACGGCATCCACTGGCCCAACGATATGGGCTACAAGGGGGCCCAGTTCATGTCGGTGGCCATGTATCGCGAGCTGTTCAAGCCAGCGGACAAGCGCGCCGCCGACTGGGCCCACGCCAAGGGATTGCCCGTGATGTACCACTCGTGCGGTGACGTCAACCCCTTTGTGGGCGAGTGGGCCGATCTGGGTATCGAGCTGCTGAACCCGATGGAGATCAAGGCCGGCATGGATCCGCTGGCGCTCAAGGCGCAGTACGGCGACCGCATGGCGTTCTGGGGCGGGCTGGACGCGCGCCTCTATGAGGATCCGGAGCAGATGTGGGCCGAGATCGAGCGCGTTGTGCCGGCTATGAAGCAGGGCGGCGGGTACATCGCAGGAACGGATCACTCGGTGCCAGACAGCGTCTCCCTGGCGCTCTTTCGCGAGTTTGTCGCGCGCTGCAAGGCGGCGGGCAGCTACGCCTGAGCGATGCCACTCTGACGGCGATATCGCTGATCCGAGCGGCCCGCATCGCTGGCCGTACTGCGTCGCTGGCACGGCTCCTGTCGGCTACCGCAAAGGGCTCTGCTCGATAAACGCCAGCAACTGCTCCTGGTGCTCGTCGCTGAGCCGGCTGGATCGATCCAACGAGGGTAGCATGGTGCGGTAGAGCTGCGCCGCCCGATCCACATCGGACTGACAGCCCTCGTCCCTCCAGCCGTCCAACATGCGCCGCGACCAGACCGAGGGCTCCCAGAGCGCCTGCCGAAAGTGGCGGACTGTGTGCTCTGTGGCGATGTAATGGCCGCCCGGGC
>SKRJ01000146.1 GCA_007118555.1 Anaerolineae bacterium
CTGCCAGAAACGCTCCCGTGGCAGCCGCTGCAGCTCTACCAAGGGGTTGGGCCGTAGCGGGCTGATGCCCGAGACCGTCTCCAGACCATAGACCTCGCCCCAGTTGGCATGCACCAGGTGCGTAAGATCCACTCGGGACGGCTCCCCGGCCTGGAGCTCCCGCAACCAGGCGGGCGCCACCCACAGCCCGCCGCCGGGCGGGCGCCGCATCACGGCGGACAGACTAACCACATACAGATCGGCGGCCAGCAGGAGCACCAGAGCGCCGGCCACCCAGCGTCCCTGCCACCGCAGGGCCAGGAGCCCCAGGCCGACCAGCGCCACGGCGGCATGCCGCAGCCACGTCTCTCCCCAGGCGAGCCCGGGGCCGCGCCACAAAGCCAGGAGGCCGGACACCAGCAACAGGGATACGATGAGGACCCGCGCCGTCCAGCCCAGCGCCCGGCGCCGCTCGATCGATGTGGCATCCTGCCAGGCCGCCAGGCCCAGCCCCGCCAGCACGCTCAGGCTCACGGCCCACAAGCTCAAGAAGCGTTCCTGCTGGCGAAAGAGAGCCATCCCCGGCAGGAACTGGTACGCAAGGCGAAAGAGCCCCCCTGCGTCGCCCAGAGCGAGCCAGGCGCTGACCAAAGCCGCGGCCGCCCAGAAAACGACATCGCTGTGCGCGTGGGCGGCGCTACGCGACGAGACGTTGCCCCGCAATCGCCACGCCACCAGCGCCAGGATCACCGCGACGATGCCCCCATACTGGGGCGCCCACAGGCTCATTGTCGTCGGCACCAGCGCCTGCACCCAGTCGGCGACGGGCAGACCGCTGGAGACAAAGCTATAGTCCACCTGGCTGCGGGCCGTATGCAGCGTGTAGCGCAGGGCCGGCACCCAGCTCACCGCCGAGACGCCCAGCGCCACAAGAGCCACCAGACCCCCCGCCGCCAACAGCCGCGGCCAGGGCCAGCGAGCGCGGATGCCCCGATACAGGAACCAGGCGCCCGCCAGATAGAGCACGTGCACCCACGTCTGAGGATGGCCGGCCAGCCCCGCCAGGGCCAATGCCCCGCCCGCTGCCACAAGCCAGGGAGCAGGGCGGCGCGCCTGAAAAGCGAGTTGGATGGCAAGCAACGCGGCGGGCAGCCAGGCCATGGTCTCGAGGATGGCAAGCTGCAGGAGGGGATAGCCCGTCAGGTAGCCGCCCAGGCCCAGGCTCACGGCAGAGATCAGCCCGGCCCCACGTCGCCGCGTCAATACATAGCCCAGGCCATAGGCAAAGGCGCCCGCCAACCAGACGTGGGCCAGGATCTCGAACTGCAGGAGCGCAAAGGGAAAGGCGCCGGTCGGGGCCGCCAGGATCGTCAGCCAGCGAGGCGGGTAGAACACGGCCGATTGGGGATCGGCGGCAAAGGGAAAGCCGCCATAGCTCCCGGGAGACCAGAGCGGCACGCGCCCGGCTTGCGTCTCGCGCGCCTGGAACAGGGTAAAGGCGTGAAACTGGCCGCTGAGATCGCCGGCCGACAGATGCTCGCGGCCGCTCAGGAACGCCCCAAAGAACAGGGCCCACAGGAGCGTCCACAGGGCGAGCGCGGATAGATGGCGGGACAGGAGGTTTCGCATCATGGCCCGACCATTCTAGCCGGGCCGGCAGCCCGGTCAAACAGGAGTTGGGCCCCATCGGTGCGGCACTGCGCATGCCCATGGATCGCGCCACCCTCTGACGGCTCCTTTCGTTTGACCCAAGCCCCATAGACGGTACAATCCACTTCCAGAGGGAATCGAGAGCAATATGTCAAACGCCCACAGGCAAAAGAGCCTCCACAACTCATCATGTCATTCAAGGCCATGACAGCCTGTGCTTCGCATCGGCTGGTAGCGCCCCTCCTGGTGCTCTTTGTGGCCCTGGGAATCGTCTACCTGCGCGCCACGCCGCCCTTTGAGACCCCCGACGAGGTCGGCCACTATGCCTATGTGCGCCATCTGGCCGAGGAGCGCGCGCAACCGCCGTTGGTGATGGCGGACAATGAGTGGGATCAGGGACAGATGCACCAGCCGCCCCTGTACTATGCACTGGGGGCGCTCCTGGTGGGACGCTTGGACACCGACGCCTGGGAGTACGCCTACCCGCGCAATCGCTACGCCGCTCTGGGCCAGCCCCACACCCCGGGCAATCACAATGCCGTGCTGCATCGCCCCACCCCCACTGCCGAGACGCTACAGACCGCACGGGCGCTGCGGGCCTTGCGCCTATATTCGCTGGCGTGCTCCGCGCTCACCGTCTGGCTGGCCTACCGCCTGGCCCTGACCATCGCCCCGGAGCAAGGGTGGATCGCCCTGGGCACGGCGGCGGTATTGGCGATGACGCCCCAGTTCCTGTTCATCGGCGCCAGCGTCAACAACGATGTCCTGGTCACGACGCTGACGGCGGCGGTGCTCCTGCTGGCCGCCGGCGTGGCCCGCGATGGCGGGCAGCCGTACAGAACGCCCATCGCCCTGGGGGTCCTCAGCGGCCTGGCGGCGCTGACCAAGCTGAGCGGCCTGGCCAGCCTGGCGCTTGTGCCCTTTGCCTATCTGCTCTACCGGGGACGCACTTGGAGGACGCAACTCTGGCCCGAGCTCTTGCGCCCGCTGCTGCTCTTTGGCTTGACGGCGACGCTGGTGGGCGGAGGGTGGTATCTGCGCAACGCCACCCTGTATGGCGATCCATTGGGGATGACCCACTATCACGCCACATTTGCCGTCACAGACCAGCCGCTGCCGCTCTGGCAGGCAGTTTCCGTGGCCATCCAGGCGCTGCCCTCGTACTGGGGCGTCTTTGGTTGGATGAACGTCGTGGCGCCCCCGGCCTACTATGTCGTCGTACATGCCCTCACGCTGGTGGCGCTGGGCGGCCTGTTTGTGCGGGGCGTCTCTGCCTGGCGACAGCGCCGCTGGCCCGCCCCGGCCACGCTGCGCGCCGGCGCCGTCGGTCTGCTATGGGCGCTGCTGATGCTGGCCCTGATCCTGCGCTGGTCGCAGACGATCGTGCGCACCCAGGGACGCCTGCTCTTTCCCGCTGCGGGCGTCTTTTCGTTGCTGCTGGTGTTGGGGATCACGGCCTGGTGGCCCCGGCGCTGGCGGGCGCCTGTGACCCTGGGCCTGAGCCTCGTGCTGTTCCTTATCGCGGCAGCCATGCCCTGGGCGGTGATTGCCCCTGTCTATGCCCCGCCAGCGCGGCTCGAGGCCGCCGGGCTGCCCGAGGGAGTGCCACACCTGGATCTGCACTATGGCGACCAGATCACCCTGCTGGGCGCCGTCGTGCTATCGCCCGAGGCCATCCCCAATGAGATGGTGTGGGTGCGGCTGTACTGGCGCGCCCATGAGGCGCTGCCGCGAGACTATACGCAGGCCGTGCTGCTCGTGGGGCCCGGGGGCGAACGCCTGGGCGGGATCGATACGTTCCCGGGCATGGGCCGGGCGCCCACGCGTTTTTGGGAGCCGGACGAGATCCTCGTGGACGATGTGGCGCTGCCGGTAGCTTGGGACGCCGACGGCCCGCTGGCGGCGTCCATTCGCGTCGCCTTGTATGAGGATCGCTTTGACAACACGCTGCCTGTCCGCGACAGGGCCGGTGGCGCCCTGGGTACCTCGGCCGAGATCGGGCGCGTGCGCTTGGGTCGCCAGCGCCCCTGGGATGAGGGCGATCCCTCGTATCCGCTGGAGGTTCAACTGGGCGATGGCATGCGACTGCTCGGCTATGATCTGGAGCGTCAGAGTGACGGAGACGATGTGGCTCTGGAGTTGGCGCTCTACTGGGAATGTGTAGCGCCCATCTCTGAGCACTATACCGTCTTTGTGCATCTGCTCGATGCCGAGGGCCAGATCGTGGGTCAGGCCGACGCGCCGCCCCTGGAGGGCGCCTTTGCCACGCCGTTCTGGCGCCCTGGCGACCGAGTGCGCGATCTGTACCGGCTTGCTGTGCCCGTGGAGCATTTCGGAGAGAGACTGACGCTGCGGGTGGGCCTCTATGCGACTCTCAGCGGCGCCAGGCTCCCCGTCAGGCACGCCGTCCCCCCCACAGACTATATCGACATCGGGCCATTCCGGCTCGCTAGCGAGGGAATCGTACCGGATGACCAGCTTGAGTGATGCCGCGGGGCGCCGCTGGGCTCTGACGTTCTCGCTTTTGGCCTTGGCGCTGTTCCTGACCGGGATCGATGCCAAGAGCCTCTGGTGGGATGAGAGCCTGAGCCTCTTTCGCGCCCAACAGAGCCTATCGTACATCCTGAGCAATCGCCTGGATATCGGGATGGCGCTCACCATCGATCAGCACCCGCCGTTCTATTTCATCCTGCTGCACGGCGCCATCCGACTGTTCGGCGAGAGCGACCTGGCCCTGCGCCTGCCCAGCGCCCTGGCCGCTACCCTGACCGTGCCCTTGCTCTATGCGTTGGGCAAGCGCCTGGCCGGCGTCCGCATCGGGGTGTTGGCCGCCCTGTGGGGCGCGCTCTCGCCGCTCCACCTGTGGTACGCCCAAGAAGTGCGCATGTATACCCTGGTGACAGCGCTGGGAGCCGCGGGCACCTATGCCCTGTGGCGCGCTATCGACGAGCGCAAGCCCGGGTGGGCGGCTGCCTATGTCGTCACTGCTGCGCTGGGCCTCGGCACCCTCTACTTTTACGGGCTGCTCATCGGGGTGCAGGTGCTCTTTGGCCTGGCGCTGCTGGCGCGCAGGACACACCTGCGGATCGGCTCGGTGCCCCGTTGGGGATGGATGGCCGGCGGCGTGGCAGCCCTGGTCCTGGGCGGATTGCTCGCCTGGCTGGCACCCCCCCAGATTCGCGCCCTTTTGCACGAGTCGTTGCCCGGGCGCGCCTATATCTCGTTTGATGCCATGCTGCTGGACGCCCTGCATGCTTTCTCGCTGGGTCTCTCGATCGAGCCAGGCGATATCTGGCCCGTGCAGATGCTCTATCTGGCCATCTACCTGCTGGGCCTGGTGGCTGCCTGGCAACGGGGCGGCCCGTCCGCTCGCCCCTCGGAGCGATGGGGGACGCGCACGGCCCTGTTGATGCTATTGGTGGGATTCCCCGTATTGCCCCTCCTCTTTTTCTGGCTGGTGTCGCTGTACAAGCCGATCTATATGGGGAGCCGCTATATCACCCTCTTTGGGCCCTCATTCTACCTGGCGCTGGCGCTGGGCGTGGACCTGCTGTGGAAAAGGAGCCGCCTGCTGGGCATCGGCCTGACGGCCGTTCTGGCGGCAGGCATGGTCTACTCGATGGTCAACTACCACACCGATCCCTTTTATGTCAAAGAAAACTACCAGGCGGCGGCGCAGCATGTGATTCGGCGGGAACTGCCGGGCGACGTCATCGTGCTCACGGCTCCCGAGAACCAGTTTGCCTTTGGGCACTATTATCAGGGCCATCTGGGGATCTCGCCGCTGCCTCAGCCCGCGCTGGCTCTACCCGATCCTGTCCCACTGGATCGTGCACTGCGCCTGCTGGCCGGCGACTATGACCGCCTCTGGCTGGTTCATTGTCGCACCCAATGGTCCGATCCGGAGGATCTGGTGCTGGATTGGATGAATCGCCATCTGCGCCTACTTGAGCGCACGGTATACCCGTCCTACGGAACCGACATGACGGTATACCTGTACAGCGCCCGCTCGCCCGTAGGCGCGACGGTGGAGGGTGTGGCGCCAGTGGCCACCTGTGACGACAGACTGGCGCTGATGGACTGGTCGGCACGGTATCTGGATGATCAGGGAAGCCCCGTGATCCTGTCTCGCACGGCATTGGAGGCGGGCCCCGAGGCGATGGCCGCTGCGCCGGGGGGCGGCAGTGTGGCCGTGCGCTTCCGTTGGCATGTGCTGGCGCCGTTGGAGGGCTACAAGCTCTCGCTGCGCCTGGTGGACCAGACCGGGCAGACCTGGACGCAGCACGATGATCGCCCGATCTACTATTCTCCCACCGAGACGTGGGAGGTAGGCAGTGTGATGGAGCACGATATCTCATTGACGCTGCCGGCGGGCCTCCCTCCCGGCATCTATACCCTGCTCGTCGTCCCCTATCGCGAAGCGGATCTCCGGGCATTGCCCTGTCCTCCGTTGCAGGATGAGGGATCGCCGCTCCGGTTGGGGCAGATCGCCGTGGGCGCCACGCCCGCCCACCTCGCGCCATCGCCCCGGGAGCTGGTGCCTCGGGCCCACCGCGTAGCAATGCCGCGCTCGTTGGGTCCACTACGTCTCTTGGGCCGCGCGCTGCCAACGCCTTCCGATGGATTCGTCAGCGCGGGCCAAACGCTGGAGATCGTCCTCTGGTGGCTGCCACAGCAGCCTATTGACCAGGAGTATGAGCTGGTCTTTCATTGGACCCAGGGGCGCACTGTGATCCATCGAGAGATATACGCCTTCCCGAGCCAGGCGCTGCAGGCGGGCACGCCCTTGCTCAGCCGCCAGCAGCTCACCGTCCCCGAGACGCTGCCCTCAGGCGACTATACGCTACGGGTGCTCCTCTATGATCGCAGCGGGGGCGCCTTCGCCCGCGTACGTTGGGGCCGGCTGCCCTGGTTCGGCAGCAGCTTGGCTCTGGGTACCCTGACGGTCCCGTGACAAGGGATTGGAGCAGTCCCCCGGCCCCGCGAACGCCAGACCGCGGAAACGTGAACGATGCATGTACATAAACCCTTGACATGGCGGAAAACCATCACTATACTGCCTCACATCTCGACGCTGAGATCGCGGTCTGCCCATGCGGTATGGCGTCGCCTTTTTTGTGAGCGGGCGAGATGCATCGGTTTTCTGGCTCTTGTGAGCACAATCGTTGCCACAAGACCTGCATTCAGGAAAGTTGCTTGCAGAAAATATCGCCAAACACTTGACATATAATCTTCGGTATGTTATACTGGTGGTGAAGCCCAGAAAAAGGCTGTCGTGGTGTATGGCAAGGAGCGTTCAGAGTCATTTCTCAGGCGGGATGCCGATGCTGGCTGTACCGCCTGGTCATGGCCTCAGCGCTTTTGTTTACGCACATGTGGTTCGGTACGCATCGGGTGCGATCAAGGCGGGGGCCTTGGCATCTGGTGAAGGATAGAGATGCAGGGGATAGGGAATCAGGGGGACACGGGAATCCATGAGCACCGAGTTGGATGAAAAGGCACGCACGGCCATAGAGCCGTTGATGGCCAAAGCAGAAAAGCAGGGATTCGTGACGCTCGATGATCTCATGAGCGTCTTTCCAGAAGCTGAGGATAGCCTCGATCAACTCGAGGATCTATTCATCTATCTAAGCGAAGAAGGCATTCAGGTGTTCTACAAGAA
Source organism: Anaerolineae bacterium (assembly GCA_007118555.1). GTDB lineage: Bacteria > Chloroflexota > Anaerolineae > UBA1429 > UBA1429 > UBA1429. The sequence goes on from SKRJ01000146.1 coordinate 7,292, forward strand.
CCATGCCGATGAAGAACCAAAGAACTCGCAGGTCGAAGATGACGCAGATGATGAGCAGGATGCCGACACGGAAGACAGTGACGATGAGGACAGGGCACGTTCGCCACTGAGCGAGATCGCCAGCGATGACACCATCAGCCTGTACCTCAAAGAGATGGCGCGCGTTCCGCTACTGACCGCTGAGCAGGAGGTAAGCCTCGCCCGCTCCTACGAGGAGGGGCGTGAGGCCAAGGCCCGCATGGAAGAAGAGGCCGATACCCTCAGCGAGGACGAAAAGGACGAGCTCTACATCATCATGCAGCGGGGCGAGCAAGCGCGGGCTCACATGATCCGCGCCAACACCCGCCTCGTGGTGAGTATCGCCAAGCGCTACCTGGGCCAGGGCGTACCATTCCTGGATCTGATCCAGGAGGGGAACCTGGGCCTGATCAAGGCGGTAGAAAAGTTCGACTATCATCGTGGGCACCGCTTTTCCACCTATGCAACCTGGTGGATCCGCCAGTCCATCACCCGGGCCCTGGCCGACCAGGGGCGTGTGATCCGTCTGCCGGTGCACCTGAGCGACCGCATCCGCAAGGTCTATCAGGTCGCCCAGCAGCTCGAGCAGGACTGGGGCCGCCAGCCCACGCCCGAAGAGATCGCCGAGGAGTTGGATCTGCCCGCACAAAAGGTCCAGTGGATGCTCAAGGTCTCACAGCGGCCGCTCTCGCTGGAAAAGCCGGTGGGCGAAGAAGAGGACAGCGAGCTGGGTAGCTTTATTCCCGATCAGGAGGCGCCCACGCCTTCCGATACGGCCTATCACACCCTGCTCCAAGACAAGCTGGGCGATGTGCTGACCACCCTGTCACCCCGCGAGGCGCGCATTCTGCAGCTTCGCTTTGGCCTGCACGACGGGCGGAGCTATACGCTGGAAGAGGTCGGCCGCAAGTTTGGGCTCACCCGTGAGCGTATTCGACAGATCGAGCACGAGGCGTTGGACCGCTTGCGACACCCGAGCCGCAGCCGCCAACTGCGCGACTATATGGTCTAGCCCGCCGGCCACTGAGCGATGCATCAAGAGACGCACAGCGATGCTGTGCGTCTCTTGCTTCTGCGCCGCAGTGGAGATAGATTCCTTGGAGAGTGTGGAATAA
>SKRJ01000462.1 GCA_007118555.1 Anaerolineae bacterium
GCCGGTGCCCCCGAGCGATGAGATGCGCCGTGGTCTGGGCAATGCCCTGCCCTTCGTCCAGCACGATCGCGGGCAGCGCCAGACCATCCACCCGGCGCGGCGCCAGCAACCCCGGCAAATCAGAGGCCTCGACGAGGACCTGATAGCGCTGGGCAAGATCCTCCTCCGGCCCGGCTACACCCCAGAGCACCGCCCGAGGCGCCAATCCCTCCAGCATCCTCAACGTCTCTATTGCGCCCGCATCGCCGTCCTTACAAGTCAGCACCATGGCGGCAAGGCCCTCCTGGGCGAGGGCTGTCAGGCATGCCGGCAGCATCGTATAGAGCAGGGGGTCGGCCTCTCCGAGCACCAGCACGAGATCAGGATGCGCCTGGCTCGGCGGGGCGTCGTTCACATACCAGCCCAGCCCGTGGCGGCTATAGACGGCTCCCGCGTGTCGCAGCTCGCGGAGAGCGCGCCGCACGGTGATCTGACTCACGCCAAACTCGTCGCAAAGAGCCCGCTCGCTGGGCAACTTATCGCCCGCCTGATAGGCCCCGTTCTCGATCTGCGCCGAGATGCGGTGAACGATCTGCTGATAGAGGGGCCCCCGTGTCAGATCCATGCGTACCCTACCTTACTCTGTGGTGTCATCTCTGTAGCGCCACCGGGTTCTATGCCCGGCCCTGTCGCTCCGCAAACCAACGATAATCCAGGTCCGGGAACGCATTGTCAAGAGCCAGGAACCTGGCGGCCAACTCGGCGGCCTCGTTCTCGTCACGCGCATCGATCGCCCGGGCCAGTTGCTCAAAGCGGCTCAGGTGCTCGCTGAATCGGCGCGTGGCATACTCACGGGCCTGTCCTGTCGTGACGAGAAAGGGCCAGTCGCTGGACTGGAGCAGCAACAGCTCGCGCGCCGCCTGGTTCAGGGCCGCCAGCAGCGCGCCCTCGGCCTGAGGATGCTCGGCCACCAAACGCTCCATGCGCCGCTCTGCGCCGTGGATGGGCGCCCACATCCAATGGGTATCGGGGTTGTCCCACGTCCAATGGGTGCCCCCCGCCCCCCACGAACCTTCAGGGACAGAGAGAGCCCGCTCAGGGGGATGACTGGCCAAATAGCCGGACGTGGTGACAAGGTCGACCGTCGAATCCTCGGCCAGATGCGCCAGCACCTGGCCAATCCAGCGCACCCCCTCGAACCACCAGTGGCCAAAGAGCTCGGTGTCATAGTTGGAAGAGATCAGGCCATACTCTTTTTTCTGGTGGGCGTAATCCTGCAAGAGCTCCTTGACCAGGCCGGCATAGTGAGCGGCATGTTCGCCGATCCTCTCGTCGGCCCAGTCGGGATGGTAGGTGTCCTTGTCGCCCAGCTCGGTGTCAGGGCCGGTAACCCGCCAGTACTGCAGGCCAGAGACAGGATCCTTGCGGTGGAACTCGCGGTAGGCGGGGTCCCCGGGGTAGCCCCACTCGGCGGACCAGACCTGCATGCCGGTGCGCTCGTTGCGCCCGATAACCGCCACCGGCGGGCTGGTGATCGCTCCATCGGGCTGCGACACCATATAGGCCCGATAGGTAGTGCCACCGGATTTGGCCGAACTCTCGGGCGAAAGTTCAGGCGAGACATCTGCCTGCGACGAGGCTGCGGACGCCGCACCATCCGCCTCCTGAAAGCGTCGTTCCGCCATTGCATAGGGCCCCATGGCCAGGGCCGCCCGCGGGCGATAGCCGGCATGCCCCTGCTCGATGGACGAGGTCTCGACGAAAAAGCAACGCAGCCCCTGCGCGGCCAGGAACGCCTCCAGGCCGGGGCGCAGGACACCATCGGGATCCCGCTGCGCAGGACGATAGGCGCACTCGGGCAGCCAGATCGTGCGTGGAGCGCGACCAAAATGGCGCTCATAGCTGACAACGGCCGCCCGAATCTGCGCAAAGATCGAGGCGTCACGGCTCAGCAGGGGCAGATAGCCGTGGGTGGCGGCGCAGGTGCTGATCTCGATGCAGCCATCATCCTGCAGGCGCCGAAACGCGCCCACCACATCCTGATCATAGCGCTCGACGAAACTCTCTTTGATGGCCTCGTAATAGTCCCGGTAATAGTTGGCCATATAGTGCAACTGCCCGTCGCCGGTGCGCCCAAAGCGCGCCACATCCCGGCTCGCCATGTCGATCTCTTCATCCAGGTACACGATAAAGCTCGCACAGATGTCGGCATCGGCCAGTTGCTCGACGAGCACGGGGGTCATGCTGAGGGTCATCTGACAGCAGATGTCCCGCTCGCGGAGGTCGTTCAATGTGTTCAACAGGGGTATATAGGTCTCGGCCAGCGCCTCGTGCAGCCACTCTTCGCCATGGGGCCAGCGTCCGGCGCGACGACAGTAGGGAAGATGACTGTGCAGCACGAATTGAAACGCACCGACACCCGATATACCCGAGCCGCGAGATCGTTCTGGCTCGGACGAGGGGTTGGCGTGCATGGTTGACCTCCGGTGTAGGATAAGGCCGATTCCGATTGGCTCGATCTGGTCGAGTGCAAGCCGACGTTACCACAGGCAGGGCATCTACGTCAACCCGTTCCGGCATCATCCTACGCGTTAAGTTTACTGCTCCAGCTTTTGACGTCTGGCGCCGCGCCTCTTACAATGAGCCCGTGGCAAGACAGGGAGCAACAAGCTGATGACACCCTCCCACGGCCCCCCAGGCCGTCAACAATCCTTCTCCTTGGGCACAGAGGGAGAACCGGTCAAGGGTCTCTACTCGGTCGCACGAGTCACCTTTGCCAATCCAGACACCGACTATGCCGTGGTGCACCTGGTGCCCGCCGATGCCGACGACGAGGCCGATTCGCTGGCTGCCGTGGGCACGCTGCGCAATCCCGAGGTGGGCGCCTGCTACCAGATCGAGGGCGTCTGGCGGCAGGATCCGCGCTATGGCCCTCAGGTGCGCATCACCTCGGCGATCCCCCAGATCCCCACCAGCCTGGCCGCCATCGAGCGCTATCTGGCGGGGGCCAGCATCAAGGGCCTGGGCCCCCACCATGCGCGACGGCTCATCGAGCACTTTGGAGAGCGCATCCTCGACGTGCTCGAGGAGGGCGGCCAACGCCTCCGCGAGGTGCCCGGCATCGGCCCGGTGCGCGCGAGACAGATTCGGGAGAGCTGGGCCGAGCACCAGGGCATGCACGAGTTGATGGCCAACCTGCAAGGGGTCGCCCAACTGACGCCGATGCAGGCGCAGCGTATCTTTCGCGAGCTGGGCCACGACGCCTGGCAGGCCATCACCAGCGACCCCTACCTCCTGGCGGAGCGGGTGCGCGGCTTTGGGTTCAAGACCTGCGATCGCATCGGCCGCTCCATTGGGCTGGATGAGCTCGCCCCGCAGCGGCTGCAGGCGGGTCTGCTGCATGCCCTTGGTGAGGCGCTGAACGAGGGACACCTGTGGACCGCCCCGGACGAGCTATTGGCCCAGGCCGCCGAGCTGCTGGATGCGCCCAATGAGCTGCTGACGCCCCAGTTAGAGGCCCTGATCGAGCAGGGGCGCGCGCTGCAGGTGACGCTGGGGGGCTCGTCGAGTACGCACGAGGCAATCTATCTGCGGGCGGCAGCCCAAGCCGAGGAGCGCATCGCGGCGCATCTCGGCGACTGGCTGCAGGCGCCCCCGGCCGAGGCCCTGCGGCTCTCCTCCCGCGTCGCCGACGAGCAGATTCGGGTCGTGGGCCCCGATGGCCTCACTGCCATCCAGCGGCAGGCCATCGCCCAGTTGCTGGGTGGGCAGAGGCTGGTGGTGCTCACCGGGGGTCCCGGCACCGGCAAGACCACCACCATGCGCACGCTCATTCGCTGCCTGGAGGCGCAAGAGATCACGTACGCCCTGTGCGCCACCACCGGTCGCGCCAGCAAGCAGCTCGCCGACACGACACAGCGCCCCGCCGCCACGGTCCATCGCCACCTGGGCATCGGGTTTGGCCCGGACGCCCAGCACATCGAGCCCGTGCGCGAGACGGTGCTGATCATCGACGAGGCCTCGATGATCGATCTGTGGCTGATGGACCAGATCGTCGAACGCCTCACGCCCGACACCCATCTCTTTTTGGTGGGCGATATCGACCAGCTCCCGCCCGTGGGCCCCGGCGCCCCCCTGCAGGACCTGATCAGCCTCGCGGAGACCGGGTCTCACCCCGGGCTGGGCGTCGTGCGCCTCGATCAGATCTTTCGCCAGGAGGCCGGCGATGCGAGCCTGATCGTCGTCAACTGCCACCGCGTGCGCGATGGGCAGCGGCCCCAGGCGGGATCGCCCGAGAGGTCGGATTACTATGAGATGCTGCGGGCCACGCCGCAAGAGGCCCGCGATCTGATCGTGGAGCTGGCCGCGGAGCGGTTGCCCCGCTACCTGGGCGTGCCGCCCAGCGAGGTACAGGTGCTCTCGCCCATGCATGGCGGCGATGCGGGGGTACAGGCGCTGAACGCCGCCCTTCAGGAACGACTGAACCCGCCCGCCCACCACAAACAGGAGCTGGCCCTGGGGCGCAGCACCAACGGGCACCGCATGGTGCTGCGCGTGGGCGACAAGGTACGCCAGCTACGCAATGACTATGACAAGGGCGTCTTTAACGGCGACCTGGGCCTCGTGGCGGCCATAAACCGTGATAGGAGCACCGACGCCCCGACCGTGCATGTGCGCTTTGATGGAGTCCCCGTCACCTACAGTGTGGCCGAGCTGGACGATCTGGTGCACGCCTGGGCCATGACGGTGCACGCGGCGCAGGGCTCCCAGTGGCCGGCCGTGGTTATTGCGCTCCTCACCAGCCACTATGTCATGCTGGAGCGCAACATCCTGTATACGGCCCTTTCACGGGCGCGCCGGCTGGCGGTGCTGGTGACACAGGAGCGGGCGGTGCGCGTGGCAATCCAGCGCAGCCGATCCACTACACGGCGCACCGGCCTGGTCGCCCGGCTAACGCAGTAACTCGCCGTCGACCTTTCAGACCCAATTGCGGCACTTTGGCAGTTTCGCAGGAGATATCTATAATCAAGCGAATGCGCCCGAAATCACGCTGCCAAACCAGTCGGATTCGGGCTATAGTACAGAGATCATGTATCCAGGAGGTTCGTGAGATGGCAGAGAAGTGGGTATACCTATCTTCAGAGGGCAGCGAGGACATGCGGGCACTTTTGGGTGGCAAAGGCGCCGGGCTGGCAGAGATGACCAACGCCGGTCTGCCGGTCCCCCCCAGCTTCACCGTTACCACCGAGGCGTGCCTGGCCTACTTTCGTGAGGGCAACAAGTTCCCGCCCGGTATGTGGGACCAGGTAAAAGAGGCCGTGGCGGTGCTCGAGGAGCAGACCGGCAAAAAGTTTGGCGATCCGAGCAACCCGCTGCTGGTTTCGGTCCGTTCAGGCGCCCGCATGTCGATGCCGGGCATGATGGACACGGTGCTCAACGTGGGCCTGAACGAGGAGACCGTTGAGAGCATGGCCGATCAGGCGGGCGAGCGCTTTGCGTATGACTCGTACCGGCGTTTGATCTCGATGTTTGGCCGCATCGTCAAGCGCATCGAAGGCGAAAAGTTCGAAGAGCACCTGGACCGCCAAAAGGCCAAGACCGAGGGCGGCCGCGATGTCGACCTGACGGTGGACATGTTCAAGCAGATCGTCGCCGACCACAAAGAGCTCTACAAGGCCGAGTTGGGCGAAGAGTTCCCCGATGACGTCTGGCAGCAACTGGGACAGGCCATCGAGGCCGTGTTCGCCTCCTGGTTTGGCCCCAACGCCACCACCTACAGGCGCCTCAATAACCTGCCGGACGACTGGGGCACCGCCGTCAACATCTGCACCATGGTGTTTGGCAACATGGGCGAGGATTCGGGCAGCGGCGTGGCTTTTACCCGCAACCCCATCACCGGCGAAAACAAGCTGTATGGCGAGTACCTGATCAACGCCCAGGGCGAGGATGTGGTTTCGGGCGCGCGCACCCCGATGCCCATCGCCGAGCTGCAGCGGGTCAATCCCGAGATCTATGAGCAGTTCGAAGAGGTCGCCCGGATGCTCGAGCGGCACTATCGCGAGATGCAGGACCTGGAGCTCACCGTGGAGCGCGGCAAGCTCTGGATGCTGCAGACCCGCACGGGCAAGCGCACGGCCCGCGCCTCGGTCAAGATCGCGGTGGACCTGGCCAACGAGGGCATCATCAGCCGTGAAGAGGCCCTGACCCGCGTCTTTACGGGCGATGTGGATGCGCTCCTGCACCCGATGTTCGACCCCGAGGCCAAGGAATCTGCCAAGGAAGACGGCAACCATGTCGCCACCGGCCTGAATGCCTCGCCGGGTGCGGCGACAGGCGTGGCGGTGTTCGATTCCGATCGCGCCATGGAACGCGCCGAAGGTGGCGAGGATGTGATTCTGGTGCGCCCCGAGACCTCGCCCGACGATGTGGGCGGCATGCTTCTCTCCAAGGGCGTGCTGACGCAGCACGGTGGCGCCACATCGCACGCAGCGGTGGTAGCCCGCGGCAACAACCTGCCCTGTGTGGTAGGCTGTGAAGAGATCCGCATCAACCTTCCTGGACGCCGATTTACCGTCAACAGCCACGAGGTCAACGAGGGAGACATCATCTCCATCGATGGTAGCACCGGTGAGGTGTTCCTCGGCGCCATTCCCACCCTCGAGGTGGATCTGGAAGAGAACCTGGAGCTGGCCGAGCTGCTCTCGTGGGCCGACGATGTTCGCCAACTGGGTGTGTACACCAACGCCGACTATCCCCGCGACGCACAGGTCGCGCGTTCGTTCGGCGCCGAGGGCATCGGCCTCTGCCGCACCGAGCACATGTTCTTTGAGGAGAGCCGCCGGCCTGCCGTGGTGGGCATGATCATGGCCCGCAACGACGAGGAGCGCGCCAAGTACCTCGAGCAGTTGCTGCCCTATCAGCGTGAGGATTTCGAGGGCATCTTTGAGGCCATGGACGGACTGCCGGTGATCATCCGTCTGATCGACCCGCCCATGCACGAGTTCCTGCCCAGCCGCGAAAGCCTGCTGGAAGAGGTCGTCCGGCTGCGCACCACGGGCGAGAACCCCGAGGAGCTGGCCGAGAAGGAAGAGATGCTCTCGGTGGTCGAGTCGATGTGGGAGGTCAACCCGATGATGGGTCTGCGCGGATGCCGCGCCGGGCTCATGTACCCCGGTCTGACCGAGATGCAGGTGCGGGCCATCTTCCAGGCGGCCTGCAACCAGACCCGCAAGGGCGTCGTCGTCAAGGTCGAGGTGATGATTCCCCTCGTGTCCCACCTGAACGAGCTGCGCGAAGAGGTGTCCAAGCTGCGCGCCGTGGCCCAAGAGGTCATGCAGGAAGAGGGCGTCGAGGTGGAGCACAAGTTTGGCACCATGATCGAGACGCCGCGCGCGGCCCTGACCGCCGGCGAGCTGGCGCAAGAGGCCGAGTTCTTTAGCTTTGGCACCAACGACCTGACCCAGATGACCTTTGGTTTCTCTCGGGACGACTCGGAAGGCAAGTTCCTGATCGAGTATCTCGAGCGGGGCATCCTGGAGGTCAACCCGTTCCAGAGCCTGGATCAAGAAGGCGTGGGACAGTTGGTGGCGCAGGCGGTGCGCGAGGGTCGCGAGGCCCGCGAGGACATCGAGCTGGGCATCTGCGGTGAGCATGGCGGCGATCCCGATTCGATCGACTTTTTCCATCGCGTCGGATTGGCCTATGTGAGCTGCTCGCCCTTCCGTGTGCCGGTGGCGCGCCTCGCCGCCGCGCAGGCAGCGCTCCGTCATGAGCGCCAGATCACTCACGTACGGGATCTTTAGTAGAACTGCCAAAGCAGTTCGACTCTGGCGGTTCGGCTCCGGCCGACCTGCTCTAGCGATGAGATTGTCAGAGGCCGGGCCCCTCAACAGGGGTCCGGCTTTTCTTGTGGCCTTGCGGTCCGAGATCCGCTCACAGCTTGCCGTGGCCGCCCTTTGCCGCTACGATGGGCGTGGTCACGATCGCCTTGTTTCCAGCCCTGCCCTGTGTGGCGGAAGGAGTCGCGCCATGTCAGACCCCGGCCTCCCCCCTGTCGATCGTCGCTATCAGGCTCGCCGCTCCGGCGATGATACCTTTGCGCTACCGCCCTATCCCACGCTGGAGGCATGGGAGGAGCGGGCGGCCTGGTTGCGCGAGCATATCCTGTGCGTCCTCGGTCTCTGGCCGTTGCCTGAGCGGCCCCCGTTGCGAGCGGAGGTGTTCGACCGCATCACGTACGACGATTTTGTGATGGAAAAGGTACGCTTTGAGAGCTGGCCGGGGTTCTACTGCACCGGGAATCTCTTTCGGCCGGTGGAAGCCGATGGACCGATGCCGGCGGTGCTCAATCCTCATGGTCATGCGGAGCGCGGGCGCCTGGAACACAGTGAGACCATCGACATCCGGGCGCGCTGCATCACC
>SKRJ01000453.1 GCA_007118555.1 Anaerolineae bacterium
CCGGCCTCGCCCATTGCCTCGACAAAGCCGGTGCCGAACCGTCGTATGAAATGGCTGAGGGGCAACTCGCGCTCCTGCGGGCGCCCCCGCGGAACCAGCTTGTTGCACAGGCTCTGCAGCTCGTGGCGCGAATAGCCGGCGCGGCTGAGCTTGGAGTTGATCGCGCGCTCCTCCAGTTTGTCGATATTGCGCAGGGCGGTGTTCACCGCCTGTTGCCAGGTCCGCCCCATATTGGGATCCAGCTCCTCCAGATAGGGCTTGAGGGGAGCCAGGGCGTCCTGCACCTGCTCACGGGCCTGATCAAAGCGCGCCAGATCCTCGGCGGGCATGCGGCTGCGCAGGATGGCATCGCGATCCAGCTCATCGGCGAGCATCTGATGCGGCGTAATGTTATAGGCGCGCAGGCGCTCGCGCTCCTCGCTGGAGACGATGGTATAGGACTTGCGCGGAAAGAGCAGCGGCTGCGGCACGCCGAACAGCTCATACAGGGGCTTGAGCATGCCCTGGTAGGCGATCTCGCCGGCTCCCAGGGTGCTGGCCAGCACCGGCAGCACAGAATCGGCAAAGAGCGCGCGCAGGGCCGCATCCGTCGAGTACCGCCCGGGACGCTCCCCGGCGTCTGGCGCCGCCTTGTCGGGGTCCTCGATGCGCACCCGGCGCCCGTCCGGCGCGAATGTATACATCAGCCCGGCGCTGTCGGTCGAGAGCAGGGCCTGGTAACCGGCCTGCTCCAGGCGGGCGGCCACGTACTCCATCTGCTCCTGAATCGTCCCATGCTGCTGGATCATCTCGCAGAACAGGTCGCCCGCCAAGGGCCGGAGCACATGCGGCTCGACCAGGATCAGGCCGTCATCGGCAAAGAGCCGCAAAAAGAGGGACGCCAGCCAGTCACAGTAGCGCTCGGTATTGGGCGCAAAGAGCTGTTGCGTTTCCTCGGCAGAGGGGGCCTCGGGCATCGCCTCCCAGTACTCGTCCAGCGCCTCGCGCACCTCGTCGGTCACCGTCAGATCGGCGATGGGGCGGCCCTTGTCGCGCCAGTCAAAGCTGACGCGGCCGATCTCGCCATCCTCACGGATGTACTGGGCATGATTGATCTCGCCGAAATCGTGGTCCTCGCTGGCCAGCCAATAGACGGGCGCCACCGTGACGCCCAGTTGCTCGCTGAGCTGGCGGGCCAGCCGGATGGTCGAGAGGATCTTGTAGGCGGCATACACGGGGCCGCCCAGCAGGCCGGCCTGCTGCCCCCCGATTACGATGTAGGTATCGGCCTCACGCAGAGCCTCGATGGCGGCCATCGTCTGGGCCGAGGCGCCACGCTCCCGGTTGTAGGCCGCCAGCAGCTCCGCCGCCCCCTCACGGGGATAGGCATAGCCCTGGCGCGCCTCCAGACTGGCGATATAGTCGGTGGGACCGTGGGTATAGAACGACAGCGCCTGGTCTTTGCCGTCGATATAGTCGAGAAAGAGGCGGTTCTCTTCCAAAAAGGGCAGGTCTCGCCACGAACAGGTCTCTATCATGCAGGCTCCTCAGGTTTGCGGGCAATAGCGAGCAGGCGGGTACTGTCAGGCCGCAGCGGCTGGCCGTCGAAACCGCCGTACAGGCCAAGATCGCGAAAGCCAATCTCTATCAGGATAGCAGACAACTCCTGGGGCGTATAGAGGCGCACCGACTCGTGAAAGGTCTCTTCGTGGCCCTCGTCGTCGCGGATGATCGTCGTCTTTTCGACGCGCTTGCCATCCGGGGTAATGCGTCGCTCGTTGCGCACCCAGCGCCCCTGCCGCTCCCCCTCGTCCATGGGCGTCAGATGTTCCACCACGTACCGACGGTTCATGTGGTCCAGGACGAACACGCCGCCGGGCTTGAGCGCACGGTATACCCCCTCCAGCACAACCCGGTTCTCGCGATCCTCGTCGAAATAGCCAAAGGAGGAAAAGAGCGAGAGGACGGCGCAAAAGTGGTTTTCAAAGGGGATGCAGCGCATGTCGGCCTTGATGAGATCGATCTGACAGGGAGTATCGGAGCTCTCAGCGGCCAGGGTCCGCTCTGCGGCCTCCAGAAGCGTCTCGGACAGGTCCAGACCATAGAGCTGGCGAAAGCCCATCTCGCGCAGGGCACACAGATAGCGCCCTGCGCCACAACAGAGGTCGAGAACGGGCTCGTCCCTGTCACACGGAATGTGGGACAACAGGGCGCGCAGGTTCTCCCGGGCCTCTTGCTCGTCGCGATGGGCATACAGCTCGAGATAGGTCTCGCCAAAGCTCTTTTCGAACCAGGCTGTCATGCGATGCCGTGCTCCTCTTTGTAAGCCGCCCAATTGCGCTTGAGGTCCACAAAGGCATCATAGTTGGGCTGCAGGAGAAACGGGTTGGTCAGCCGCTCGTCACCGATGGTGGAAAAGGGCGCCACGCCCACATCGTGCCCCGGATAGACGACGGTGTCATCGGGCAGGGCCAGCAGCTTTTCATGGAGCGAGTGATACTCTTCCCTGGCCTCCTCGCCCAGATCGGTGCCCCCGACCTTGCCGACGAACAGGGTGTCGCCGGTAAAGACGGCCCCGTTTACGAGGAAACAGAGGGCGTCGGGCGCATGGCCCGGCGTGTGGATCACGCGGATCTCGAGCGCGCCCAGGGGCAGCACCGCGCCATCCTCGAGGGCGGTCCCCGTGCGGGGGTCGGTGTCGCCATAGCCCAGGGCCTGCACGCCGGTCAGCTCGGCCATCGCGTCATTGCCGTTCGTGTGGTCCTCGTGGCCGTGGGTGTTGAGCACATAGAGGATCTCATAGCCCTGCTCCTGGGCAAAGCGCGCGATCTGCTCGGGTTTATAGGAAGGATCGATGACGGCGGCCTGCCGGCTGTCGGGATCGGCCACCAGATAGCCAAAGTTGCGGTCGCCGCCCATCGGAAACTGCTTGACGAACATGCGGCCTCCTGTCTGTGCGAGATAGAATCGGCACGGGCAGCCCCCCTACAGAGGGGTTACCCGGTAGGGGGTATACTGCCAGCAAACCGGTCGACTGTCAACCGCACGCGGGCTGGCACTGGGCAAGCATGTCCACCAGCGGCGCCGTGGCCGCCTCGGGCGCCACGACCCTGGCATCAATGGCGTTGCACCCGTTGAACCCCGCTAACCCCCAGAGGCCCTCGGCCAGCGCCCGCAGCAGTTGGCCCTCCGGGGCGACATCGGCCTCGAACTCGAGGCGCTGCAGTAGCAACGTCTCGGCCTTGCGATCGGCCTTGGCGTCGACGCGGGCGATGAATCGCTCGCCCCACAGGATCGGCAGCACAAAGTAGCCATAGCGGCGCCTGGCCTTGGGCACATAGCACTCGAGGGTATAGTCCATGCCAAAGAGCGTGGCGAGCCAGTCACGATGAATCACGAGGTTGTCAAAGGGCGAGAGGATGTGCAGGCGCGGCGTATCGGTGGACAGCGCATCGGCGCACGCCAATGCTTCGGGGCGCGTGTACCAGCCGTCGCGCTCGATGCCGGCGATGCTCACAGGCACGGCCTGCCCCTCCTCCGCCAGCGCCTGCAGGCCCTTGGCCAGCAGCGTGCGATAGCGTCCCTGCCAGCGGGTGTTGCCACCGCCGGCGATGCCCATCGAGTCGAGGGCCTGCTCCGCCAGGAACCGCCCCATCTCCGCATCGCTGGGCCAGGACGTGTCCACATCGGCGGGCAGCACCCGCTCCCGGAGGTCATAGATGCGCTGAAAGCTGCGGCGCTCCCTGACCATCAGCTCGCCCGCGGTAAAGAGGTACTCGAGCGCCTGCTTGGCGGGCTTCCACGACCACCAGCCCTCGCGTTGGAAATCGGGGGGCGCCTCGAAATCGGCCGAGCCGAGCCCCCCCTCGTCGCGGATGCGGTCCCGCACCGTGTCGAGATCGTCCTGCATCTCGGCCAGCCGCTCTGATTTATAGTGGCGCCGGGTGTGGTCCCGCATGATGGGCAGGCAGTAGCGATAGTGGTGTATGGGGATATACGAGGCCGCGGGATACCAGTACTCGAACAGCCCCCGCTCGCCGGCGTGGGCCGTGTCCAGGTGATCGGGCTCATAGGCAGGCTGCCGCGCCCACAGGGTGTGGTGATGGGCCCGCTCGACCACAGAGATGGTGTCGATCTGGACATAGCTCAGGCGTTGCACCGTGTCGAGCACGCCCTGTGCGCCGACGCCGGGCGCCCAACGCCCATCCAGCCCCTGGGCCTGCAGGAACAGCCGGCGGGCCTGCGCGCGGGTGATCTCTATGGCCATCTGGCACCTCCCCGGTCGTGAGAATGACGGACCTGGATCATACCACAGCCCGCGCGGGTCCGCGAGCCTCCTCCGTCCCGCCGTTTGCAGCCCGGCCACGCCCTGGTGCGGTTATCATTTTCGTGAACCTTTTTTTGCCGTATGCCCCGGATTTGACAACGTTGACGCCCTCGCTATCGTAAGGCTATTACGCTTGGGCAATCCGTACGAAAGGCACGCATGAAACAAGCCCTGTCCTCGACCAAGTGGGGTGTCTGGATCGCGCTGGTGGTAGCTCTGGCGGGCATCTGGCTCGGCCACACGTTCCCCATCCCGGGCGGCCCCTTTACCGGGGCCATGATCGTCACAGGCGCCGTTAATCTCTGGCTGGGAACCCTGCGAGATGCGCCCAAGTGGCTCCAGACCGCGTCACGCGCCGTACTCGGGCTCAGCATCGGCGCCTCGGTGACCAACGAGACGGTGCAGGCCATCGCGGCCTCCCTTGCGCCGGTGGTGATCATGATCGTGCTGGTGACCGTGTTGGGGATCGTGGCGGCGTGGGCCATCAGCCGCTATACCCGCATGCGGCTGCCCACGGCCCTGTGCGGGGCGGCCCCTGGCGCGTTGCCCGCCATGGTGACCCTGTCAGAGGACCTGGGCGGCGAGTCGCCCGTGGTGGCCACCATGCACCTCATTCGGCTGATCAGCATCCTGCTGATCGTGCCCACCCTGGTAACCGTATCCTTTGCGCCCCAGGAGGCTGTTGCGGCGGCGCCCGTCCTGGAGGCGACGACGCCCTTTCATCCGGCCCTTTCGCTGGCACTGCTGGTGGCGGCGGGGCTGGCGGCAGGCTTTGTGGCGCGACATTTCAACCTGCCCGCGGGGGATCTGCTGGCGCCCATGTTCGTGGCGGCGTTGATGAACCCCACCTGGCTGCAGATCGCGGTCTTTCCCAACAGCCTGCGGCTCTTTTCCCATTGGATCATTGGCATGGGGGTGGGCGTCTCGATCAACGCCAAGGTGCTGCGTGATTTCAAGCCGTTCATGGTGGCCGGCGTCCTGATGACGGCCTTTCTCATCACCAGCGGGTTCGCCCTGGGCTGGCTCCTCTCGGTCATCACCGAGATCGACCTGCTCACCGCCGTCATCGGCTGCGCCCCGGGCGGCGCCACGCCCCTGATCATCCTCGCGGGCGAGCTGGGCGCCGACGCCCAGTTGGTGGCCGCCATGCACGTCTCCCGCATGCTGATCCTGATGGTGCTCTTGCCGGTGCTGATTCGCGGCACCGCGCGGCGCCTGGCCACGGGGACGGCCAAGCCGTCGGTCGCCGAGCCCCTGGCATAGCGGCTTGGCCTATAGCGGTTTGATGCGCGGCAGCAGCTCGCGGATATAGGCCTCGTTGCGCTCCTCGCCACCATCGATATTGGCCGAGCTAAAGTGCTGCAGCTCGATCCCCCGCCGGAGCAGCTCGCCGGCCACCTCGGCTACGAGCATCTGCAGGATCGCGACGCCGGTGGCGCTGGAGGTGGGGCAGATGGGGGTATCCATGCCGGGGAGCGTCAGCGACGCATCGCCCAAGACGCCATGGTTGTCCAGCACCACGTCGGCCACCTCGAACAGCCGCTTGCCCGCGGTGTTGCGCGGCGCCACCTGGGTGGAATGTGCCATGCTGGTCAGTGCAATGACGCCCACGCCCATCTCTCGCGCGGAGAGCGCCATCTCGACGGGCACGGCATTGCGCCCCGAGTTGGAGGCAATGAGCAGCACGTCGCCCTGCTGGATGGGGGTATTCTGCAGGATGATCCCGGCGAGGCCCTCGACCCGTTCCACGTCCGAGCTCTTGCGCGCCCCATTGTGCAGCATCAGGCTTTCCTCGAGGATAGGATAGACCGACACCGGCCCGCCCGCCCGATAGAACAGCTCCAGGGCCAGCATGTGCGAGTGCCCCGTGCCAAAGAGATAGAGCAGCCCGCCCCCCTGCAACGCATCGGCGACCATGGTGGCCGCCTGCTGCAGCGCATCGGCCTCCTGCTCGCGAATCTCGCGCAGAATCCGTTGCAGGTTCTCTAGATACTGCCCAGCGTAGCGCATAGATCGTTCTCCTCGCTTTGCTCCAGCATAATGAGCGCCCCTTCCGCGGCCGAGTAGCGCGGCAGGTGGGCGCCAATCTGTGGCTCGTGGGCGAATCGCTCCATGACCCGGTCGCTCAGCGGCTTGACGTTCTGCAGCAGGCCGCCGCACAAGCCCAGCGACACCTGCTCTAACCCCATGCGGCGCACCAGCGTCATGGCCAGGCGCGTCAGATCGTCGGCGGTCTGGTCCAGGATCCCATCGGCGACGACATCGCTGGGAGCCAGGTCGATGATGCACCCCGCCAGCCGCGCAATGTGATCCGGGGTGCGCTCGGGGACATAGAGCCAGTCCAACAACGCGTCCATATCGGCCAGCCCCAGCGCCTTGAGGATCGCAGGGCCGATGGCCGTGGGACTGCCGCGGCCATCCAGGGCCTCATAGGCAGCCCGCAGCCCAAGGATGGCGGTGCCATAGCCCGAGCCCGCATCGTCCAGCTTGAATCCCCAACCCCCGATCCGCACCACAGCTCCCTCGCGGTCGATGCCCAGGGCGATACTGCCCGTGCCCGAGAGAACCATGCCCCCGGCCAGCGCGCCGTTGGCCCCCGCCAGGGCGGCCAGCCCATCGGAACAGACGACCAACCGGCCGCCGCAGCCCATCTCACGCAGCCATCCGGCCACCAGTTGTCGGTCCGTTTCGCTGTCGATGCCGGCCCCCGCAAAGCAGAGTCCCTCCAGCGCGGCGGGCTCGATGCCGGCCTGGCGACAGAGCATGGCGATCAACCGGGCGACCCGATGCTGCGCCACGTTCGGCGGGCACGAGTGATGGTTCGTGTTGCCGACCCGTGCCTCCCAACGCTGCACCTGCCCGTCGTCTACTGCCTCGAGGATGCCGAGGGTCTTGGAGCCGCCGCTGTCGATCCCGAGACGGTACCTCATCGGATCTCCCCCGCCTGGATGGCCTCGATCAGGCGCTGCGCCTCATAGTGCATCACGTCCATCGAGTCGACCAGATAGGCTGCCAGCGCGCCGGTGTCGCCGGCCTGTACGTCGCTCTCGACGGCCTGGCAAAAGGCGACGGCGCTCTCCCGCCAGGGGCGCGACTCGTCGACAAAGGCGCGGTTGGGGCAGCTTTCCAGCGTCTCGAGCAGCGCCCGGGTCTCTTGCGCCCAGGCGACCAGATCGTCGGCGCTCCCCTGCGCGATCAGGCCCAAAAAGGCGTCATGGTGCCCCGAGCCGGGGCCATGCTCCGGAAACTGTTCGCCGTGGCGAGTCAACACCGACTTGTAGCACATGGCATCGAGGGCTTGGAGCGCCGGGACGTACTCGGCGCCCAATACGTCGGTGATCGCCCGCTCGTGGCTTTCGGTGCTGTTATAGCCGACGGGATCGTTCAGGTACTCGCCGATGGTATAGAGCGAGATCATCGACGATTCGATAAACTCCATCGGATTGACCACCAGACCCTCGGCATAGCGCCACAGGTCGGGGCTGCGCCCTGTGATGGGGGCGATATGAAACTCCCGCGTCATGTTGGCGTCGTTCACGGGATAGTTGTCCCAGTAGAGGGGCTTTTTCCCCGTCAGCCGCGTGAACCGCAGGGCGTTCTCGGCATCCAGCGTATGGGCGCAGATGGTGTCGCCCGTGTAGAACAGGGAAACGTCGTCGGGGATGTTCTGTCCCAGCGCGCCCAGATAGCCATGCCGCCCATCGCCCCAGTACTCGGTGGGGCATACGATCAGCCGGATCTCGGGATCGATGGCCTTGAGCCCCTGGTAGACCCGGTTGGTCAGGTCAATGTGAGCCTCGACGAGGGAGCCATAGGCGACCTGATCGGCGGGATGCTGCAGGGTCGGCTTGATGTCGTCGAACAAGAGCCCGAACGTGGTAACGCCCAGGCCGTGCAATTGCTGGTATTTGCGGAGCAACGTATCCAACTCGCTCTCGCTGCTATACTCGATGGAAAAGGCGGGCGCGAGCAGATACCAGAGCGCCATGTCACACGCATCGCAGGTTCCCTTGAGCTCGCGCAGATAGGCGAGCTGCTCCTCCTCGTACAAGAGGCGCCAGTTCTCG
>SKRJ01000211.1 GCA_007118555.1 Anaerolineae bacterium
GTAGCCCCCGCCGCCGAATTTGCCGCCGGCATGGAGTACGGTGTGGACGACCTCGAGGGTGTTACGCCCGGTGGTCTTTTCGATGCCCACCGGAATGCCGCGGCCATTGTCACAGACGCTGACCGAGCCGTCTTTGTGGATGGTGACATCGATGCGATCGGCGACGCCAGCCAGCGCCTCGTCGATCGAGTTGTCTACTACCTCATAGACCAGGTGGTGCAGCCCGCGTACATCGGTGCTGCCGATGTACATGCCCGGGCGCCGTCTTACGGCCTCGAGGCCTTCCAGAACCTGGATATTGTCTGCTGTGTAGCGTACGGTCGAGTCTGTCATAGACGCTATGCGCTCCTCTGTTCGGTAAGCATGCTGTGCAAAAGAATCAGGCGGTCGCGATAGAACACGAACAGGGCGGCGGTCAACGCGGTACCCACATAGGCGCTGGCCGCGATGGCCGCCATCACGCCCACGGTCGAGTGTGCTATCAGGCGCTGCCAGATCAGCCCGAGGCCATTGCTGAGCAACAGGATCACCAGCAGCAACCGTATCGTGGGCCACAGGTTGATGCGCACGATCTGCACGCTGCTGAGTATGGCGCCCAGGGGCGAGTGGCCCGCCATGGCGATGGCCTGCGGAAAGAACGAGACATAGATGAGCAGCCACACCAATCCGACCAGCGGCACGACGGCAAAGGGCCCGAACAGCGCCATGGCAAAAAGAGTGGCCATTATCGCGAACCCGATCGGTATCATTACCACGACCAGGCGCAGCCAGGTGGCGACGGTCCATTCGGCCAGGCGATTCATGCGCAGCGGCTCGCCGCGCATCTGGTTGCCAAGCACGGACAAAAAGATCGCGGTGATCATGAGCCCCAGCGCCAGCAACGACAGGTTGAACAGGATCAACTGCCAGTACTCGCTGACGTACAGCACACTGCGCTCCATGGGCTGCCAGAGGGCTCCCTCGGCCGTGCTGGGCATTCCCAAAAAGCCCCACACCAGGCGCACAAACAGATTGCCCTGTGCGGTGCTGTTGCTCTGGAGCAGGTCGACGAGCAGATACAGCGACTCGAGATTGGCCTCTGCGGCCCCCATCTCGACCAGGCGGGGGGCCAGATCCGAGAGTTGCTGAGCGGCCTTGGCCGCGATAGGTTGCACCGAGAGCCTGGGGCCCAGCCAGAGAAAGAGATCGAGTAGGATCGGGATGAGCATGAGCAAGGGTTTGCGCACGACCAGCCGGAATCCAGCGCTAATGGCATCGATGACGCCCACTTTGTACCTCCTGTGCTATTCTAGCACACCTGGCGCGGGCAGGAAAATGCGGTGGGACGGCACTTGACATGTTATGGCGGGGTGACCCTGACAGGAGGCGCGCGCAGGCGCACAGATCGGGCGCCTGGTGGCTCGTGGTCGTGCCGGGCAGGCGGTCAGCTCGCGCCGTTGACCCCATAGGGCACCATGCCCCACTCGATGGGCTCCTGCGCGTTCTCGACGGGACACTGGTGATCCGTCTCTTTTTCGCGGACGATCTGGGCGCCCAACGCCTGGAGCTTGGCGCAGATATCCTCGTACCCGCGATCGATGTACACCACGTTCGAGATCTGCGTGCTACCCTCGGCCGCCAGGCCCGCCAGCACCATAGCCGCCCCCGAGCGAATATCCAGGGCCTTGACGGATGCGCCGGTAAAGGGCGTGCGCCCGTGCACCATGGCGGTGCGGCCCGAGCCCGAGACGTCGATGCGGGCGCCCATGCGCCGCAGCTCGTTGACATACAGCAGGCGTCCGTCGTACATCGTTTCGTGGATCGAGCTGTTGCCCTCGGCCTGGGTCATGACGGTGGTAAAGGGGGCCTGCAGATCGGTGGGAAAGCCGGGGTACGGATAGGTCTGGATATCGACGGGGCGTATGCTCTTGGGGCCGGTGACCTCATAGACATCGCCGTCGGCGTGTACCTTGGCTCCGGCATCGCGCAGCTTTCCGGTCAGCGCACCCAACCAGCGCTCGACGCGCCCGTCCATCGTCACATGGCCGCCCGTGATGGTGGCTGCCAGGGCAAAGGTACCGGCCTCCATGCGATCGGGCATCACCCGATAGACGCCGCCGTGCAGGCGACTGGCGCCATCCACGCGGATGGTGTTGGTGCCCGCCCCATAGACCCGCGCTCCCATGGCCCGCAAGAAATTGGCCAGATCCACGATCTCGGGCTCGATGGACGCATTCTCGATCAGGGTGGTGCCCTCTGCCAGACAGGCGGCCATGAGCAGGTTCTCGGTGCCTGTGTGGCTGGGATAGTCCAGGTACAGGCGACGTCCCTGCAGGCGGGGCGCCGTGATGATATAGTCCTCTTCGTCGACGCGCACCTGGGCGGTCATGGTCTGAAATCCCTTGAGATCGACGCTCACGGGGCGCGACCCGATGGCGCATCCGCCGGGGTGGGGGGCCTGGGCCTGGCCAAAGCGGGCCAACAGGGGGCCCACGATCAAAAAGCTGGCGCGCATCTTCATGGCCAGATCACGGGGCAGGGACGAGCGAGAGATGCGGGTCGCCTTGATGCGCAGGGTGTTGCGGCCCTCAAAGCGGGCTGCTACGCCCAGATACTGGAGCACTTGCACCATGATGCGGATATCTTCGATAAAGGGGACATTCTCCAGCAGCACTTCGTCTGCCGTAAGAAGACTGGCAGCAATGATCGGCAGAGCCGCATTCTTGGCCCCGCCGATCTCGACATGGCCGGCCAGGGGAATTCGATCGTGAATCACTAGAGGCATTTCGCCTTCCTCACTCGTACTTGTAGTATCAGAACACAGGCCCGTCGCCCCGAGGGATAACTATGGGGCGGCCTGCATTCACTGGCTCCAGAGCGCGACCCGTCAATGTTCGGCTCGCTCGGCTCTGTGGCGCCAGGCTATGGCCGATATCTCTCTGCCGAACAGCGAACCGTTGTTGTCTACATCGTACACGATTCGCCCGCTGGTGACAAAGCAGCTTGGCTTCAGTGCACCTGTCGCCGATGTAGCGCCCGCCCTAGGCCTCGCGACAGGGCCTGTCGGTGTCATCCTCCGCAAAATGATGGGGGTGGTAGGCATCCATGGGGAACCATTCACGGCCGTCCGACCCGATAAAGCCATCGGCAGCCTCCGGCCCGGTGCCGCCCTGCCGATACAGATGTGGCTCGGTCTCTACCAGCAGCGGCTCGGCCAGTTGCCAGGCCAGCTCGATCTCGTCGCTGCGGGCAAAGAGCGACGCATCACCTTGCAGGGCGTCGAGCAAGAGCCTCTCGTAAGCATCGGGCAGGGCATAGTCGCCAAAGTGCTCGTCATAGCGGAACACCATGTTCACCGGCTCGGTATCCACACCCGAGCCAGGCCGTTTCGTCTCAAACCGCAGGTGAATACTCTCGTTGGGCTGGATGATGATCGAAAGCCGGTTGGGCGGCAGATCGTGTGCGCCCGGAAAGATGCGATGGGGCACCGACTTGAACTCGAGGGTGATCTCGGTCGTCTTGAAGCAGAGGCGTTTGCCCGAACGCAGATAGAACGGCACGCCCTGCCAGCGCCAGTTGTCGATCCACACCCGAATGGCCACGTAGGTGGGCGTATTCGATTCGTCGTCGACGTGCCTCTCATCGCGATAGCCCTCGTACTGCCCAAACACCGCATCCTCGGGGGTGAGGGGGCGTATGGCCTGCAGGATCTGGACCTTTTGGTCACGCAGGGTCTTGCTGGTAAAGACCGAGGGAGGCTCCAGGGCGGTGAGCGTCAGGAGCTGCAGCAGATGGTTCTGGAACATGTCGCGCACCACGCCCGCGCGATCATAGTAGCCGCCACGGTGCCCCACGCCCACGGTCTCGGCCATGGTGATCTGCACATGGTCCACATAGTTGCGGTTCCACAAGGGCTCAAAGATGGCGTTGCCAAACCGCAAAAACAGAATGTTCTGAACCGTGACCTTGCCCAGGTAATGATCGATACGGTAGACCTGCGATTCGTCAAAGACGGCGTGGATCTGCTCGTTGAGCTCTTGGGCGCTCTCCAGATCGCGGCCAAACGGCTTTTCGACGATGATGCGCGTCCAGCCATCGTCCCGGCTCGCGAGCCCCCCGTCGCCGAGTTGCTGGATGACCTCTGTATACAGGACCGGCGGAATGGCCAGGTAGATCAGGCGATTGGGCGCCGCCGGGCCTTCCTCGTCCAACTTTTTCTGCAGAGCATCCAGACGCTTGTAGGTCTCGGGATCATCATAGAGGCCCGAGACGTAGTGTATGCGCTCCGCGAAGGTGTCCCAGAGCTCGCAGATACCGGGATTGAGGCGTGCATAGTCCTCTACGCCCTCATACAGGCTGTCGAGGAGCTCCTCGTGGGTGAGCTCGGTGCGAGCCACACCGATGATGCGGGTATCGGGATGCAGGGCGTCTTCACAGTTGAGGCTATGCAGCGCCGGAATCAACTTGCGCTGGGTCAGATCCCCCGAAGCGCCAAAGATGATGATGGTGGTCGGCTCACGCTTGTCTTCTGTCATCTTGCCTCTCTTGGCCCTCTGCAGCGTAGCCTGTATCTGTCGAATCGCTGCGAGACTGCGACGCGGTGCGACAGCACCTCCGCCTGGCCCCGCCGCCCAGGGCCGCCGCTGGGCACAGCGCGCACGCACGATGGGAGTTGCTGTCAGTCTAGCACAGGCCCCGCACTGAGGCAATGGGAAGGATGAGCCACTCGAGCCGACGCGCATGCCTCCTACTCTGTCGCGCTGCCTCGCGGGCCAGAGAGGCTGCCAGAACCGGCGGCCAGGTCGAGCATCTCCATGGTGATGGCGTGCTGCCGCGCCGTGTGGTACTCGAGGGTCAGCTCGCCAATGACTCGCTCGAGGTTGCTGCTGGCTGCATCCATGGCGCGATAGCGCGCTGCCTGTTCGCTGGCAGCCGCCTCCATGATGATGCGATAGAGCCGGCTCAGGGTCCATTCCTCGATGGCCCGCCGAAACAGGCTGCGCGGATCGGTCTCTACAAAGGGCTCCGGCCACGAGGCTGCCTCGCCGGGCAGCATGGTCCTGTCGATGGGGAGCCAACGCTCGGCGATGGGGGATTCTGTCGTGGCAGCGCGATAGGGCGAGTACACCAGGTAGACAGCATCCACGCGATCTTCGGTCAGGGTCGACAGTAGCTCTAGCGCCAGAGCACGCACCAGATCCAACGGGGCCACGCGGGTCACCGGCAGGTCCCAACTCATGTGGGGCTCGAGGCCGGCGCGACGAAAGGCGAGTGTAGCCCGCGCTCCCAGGGTGGCAAGCAGAACCTCTTCACTCTGCATGCGCTGGCGGTCGAAAATCTGCTCGGCCCCCCGAAAGACCAGGTCGTTGTAGGCGCCGGCCAGGCCCCTCTGCGAGGCAATGACCAGCATCAAGACGCGGCGCGGTGGCGGGCCCGGCGCATCGCTGATCCGGAGGCGCTGCATCTCGCGACGCGACATGTGCGGCAGGGTCGCCGTCATCACCTCGCCCAGATAGCGGCTGTAGCTATCGCTTCCCTCGCGCCGCCGCAGGGCCTGCCGCCATCCGCCGGCGGCAATGGTACGCAATGACGTGATGATGGGCTCGACGCTCCGGATATTGTCAAGGCGTTCTCTGATGCGCTCGATATCTTCCATGCTAGGAGAACTGCTCCGAGAACGCGTTGATGGTGTCGCGCAGGTCCTGCTCGATCTCGGGGGTCATGCGCCGTGATTCCTCGATGGCGCGGATAACGCTGCGTTGCTCGCGTAGCGTATACTCCCACAGTTCTTGCTCGTAGCGCCCGATCTGCTCCACCGGGACCTCGTCCAGATACCCGAGGTCGACGGCGCGCAGAATGAGCACCTGCCGGGCCAGCGGCAGAGGCTGGTAGGGCGGCTGGTTGAGGACCTCTCGCAGGCGCTCGCCGCGCGTGATCTGCTGGCGCGTGGCGCGATCGATCTCGGTGCCAAAACGGGCAAAGTGGGCCACTTCTTCATACTGGGAGAGTGTGAGACGAAGCTGGCCGCTCACCCGTCGCATGATCTGGGTCTGGGCGGCGCCACCCACGCGCGAAACCGACTGGCCCACGTCGACGGCGGGCTTGATGTTCTCGTTGAACAGCTCGGCATTGACAAAGATCTGGCCGTCGGTGATCGAGATCAGGTTGGTGGGGATATAGGCCGAGATGTTGCCACGCCTCGTCTCGACGATGGGCAGGGCCGTGATGCTGCCGCCGCCTTGCTCCTCGTTCAGCACGCAGGCGCGCTCGAGCAGTCGCGCGTGCAGGTAGAACACGTCGCCGGGATAGGCCTCACGACCGGGCGGGCGGCGCAGCAGCAGCGAGATCTCCCGGTAGGCATCGGCGTGCTTGGTCAGGTCATCGTACACGATCAGGACATCGCGGCCGCGATCGAGGAACGATTCGGCTACGGTCACCCCCGCATAGGGGGCCAGGTACACCTGGGCAGGCGGATCATCGGGCGGCGCCATCATCACCACCGTGTGGCTCATGGCCCCCGCATCCTCGAGAATGCGCATCGCCTGCAGCACCGAACTCTTGCGCTGGCCAATGCTGACATAGATGCAAATCACGCCCGTATCGCGCTGGTTGATGATTGCGTCGAGAGCGATCGCCGTCTTGCCGGTCTGCCGATCGCCAATGATGAGCTCGCGCTGGCCGCGGCCGATAGGGATCAGCGCGTCGATGGCCTTGATGCCGGTGTGGAGCGGCACGGAAACGGGCTGTCGCTCCACGACGCCGGGCGCCTGTCGCTCGATAAAGCGCCGCTCATCCACAAAGAGCGACCCCTTGTCGTCCAGAGGTTCGCCCAGAGGACTGATGACGCGTCCCAGCAGGCGGTCGCCCACAGGGACCATGATGCGCCGCCCGGTGGGCCACACCGTATCACCCCCCTGGATGCCGACGTCAGACCCCAGGAGAATGCTGTCGATGTGGATCGTATCCAGGTTCATCACCAGGCCATGGACACCGTTGGAGAAGAGCACCAGCTCGTCGGTGGTGGCCTGCGGCAGGCCTCCCACCGAAGCTACGCCGTCGCCCACCTGGCGCACAACGCCGACCTCTTTTACGTTTAGCCCGACCCGCGTTGAGCGGCCCTGTCGCTCCATAGAGCCGAGCAGGTCGGTAAGCGCCGTTGCCGGGCGCACGCGCAACTGCTCCAACAGCCCCGTGGGAAGGCTCTCTGCATCGGGGTCCTGGCTCCAGATGACCGGCGCGTCGCCCTTGACGGCTGGCATGACCTCGAGATCCTCGGGGTGCATCGTGACCGAGTCACACTCTGCCCCAGCGCAAACTGCATTCGTCAGGATGTCCAGCGGCCGGGCTCGCAGATCCTGTGGCTCGAGCGAGGAACGGACCTCGGCGTCGACCCGCGGATCTTGGTCTTTGTGCTGGTTGCTCTGATCACTCGTCATTACAGGGGCACCTCGGATTCGGAAGAGTCGAACTGGGCCAGCAACTCGTTGTGCACCCGCTCTCGAATCTGCAAAAGCTGCTGACGGACGCTATTGTCGATGAGTCTGTGGGCCAGGCGCACCGAAAGCCCAGCGATCAACGCCGGGTTGATCGTGATCTGTAGCTCGACCCGTCTGTCAATCAGCGATGACAGGGTATCGGTCAGCGTCCGTATCTGCTCCTCGGTGAGCTCGACCGGCGTCTCTACCATGGCGGTCGGATGGCGGCCGGCCATGGTCTCACGATAGACCTCGATCTCTGGTTGGGGAATCTGAAAGATGCTGGCGGCAAAGTTGGTCACCAGATCATCATGGGTGCGCCGCGTGGTCACGGCCTGCACCACATTGCCCGAGAGGGCCAGGATCGTGTCCAGCACGTCATCATAGTGGCGCGCCAGGACCTCGTCCCGTTGGCGAAGCAGGTCGGCCCGCATAACCTCCGTGATAGCATCGATGCGCTCGCGGGCATCGGCGATGATCTGGGCCGCCCGCTCCCCTGCCTCGACCTCGGCGGCATGAATGATCTCTTCTGCCTCACGCTCGGCATTGTTGCGGCGGATCTCCCACTCACGGCGCATGCGGGCTGCCTCTGCCTCCTGATCCTCGGCGGCCTGACGTGTCTCGCTGAGGTTGCGTCCCCGCTCTGTAAGCTTGGCTCGCAACGGCTTGAACAGCAAATAGTTCAGGATCACAAGGATCGCGACAAAGTTCAGGATCTGAAGCAGCAGGGTCAGCCAGTCAAGATCAAGCATTCACGGCCCCCTATGGTGCGAACAGTCCAGCGAAAGGATTCGCAAAGATCAGAATCAGGCAGATCAACAACACATAGATGGCGGTGGACTCGAGGATGGCCAGGACGACAAAGAGCAA
>SKRJ01000450.1 GCA_007118555.1 Anaerolineae bacterium
GCATCCTGGGCGGTGACGCCCTCGGTCGCATCGATGAGCAGCAGGGTGACATCGGCGCGACTGATGGCCTGCATGGAGCGGATCACGCTGTATTGCTCGATACCCCGATCGATGCGACCACGGCGCCGGATGCCCGCGGTGTCGATCAGGACGACCTCTTGCTCCTCGAACACGATGCGGGTGTCGATGGCATCGCGGGTGGTACCCGGCACCTCCGAGACGATCACCCGCTCCTCACCCAGCAGGCGATTCAGCAACGATGACTTGCCCACGTTGGTGCGCCCCACCAGCGCCACATGGATGGCCTCGGCGTCCTCGTCCTCGAGGGGGGCGTCGGGCAGCAGCTCGATGAGTTGATCCAGCAGTTCCCCGGTGCCCATGCCACGCCCGGCCGAGACGGGCAGCGGGTCGCCCAGACCGAGGGCATAGAACTCGAGGATGGCCAGCTCACGCTTGAGATTGTCGGCCTTGTTGGCCACCACCAGGACCGGCTTGCTGGCGCGGCGCAGCAGGTCGGCGATCTCCTCGTCGGCCCCGGTGAGCCCTTCGACAATATCGGTCAGCAGCACGATCACGTCGGCCTCACGCATGGCGATCTCGGCCTGGGCGCGAATCTGCTCGGTGAGGCGATCGGTATCGCCCAGGACCAGGCCGCCGGTATCGATCAGCGAGAACACGCGTCCGCTCCACTCGACCTCGCCATAATGACGGTCGCGGGTGGTGCCGGGCACATCCTCGACGATGGCGCGGCGCTCGCCGATGAGGCGGTTGAACAACGTAGACTTGCCCACATTGGGGCGGCCCACCAGGGCCACGACGGGTTTGGCAGCCATATGGTTCCTGATTATCCTCGTTCTACTGCTGGTGCGGACAAGCGACAAGCCTGCGTCCACCTCATGGTATCAACATTATGGTCTTGGCGTCGCCGTCGGCCTGGGAGTTGGGGTCAGCGTCGGCCCGGGCGTCGGCGTCGCTTGCAGCTCGATGGTGACCTCGACCAACATGGGGACAATGTCCCTGACCTCGAGGTCCTGCAGAGCGGGCTGGCCATCCATATAGATCTCGACCTGCGGGCGCACCTGATGGGTCCCCGGCCCCAGACCGGAGAGATCTAAAATGGCGCTGAGGCGCTCGGGCTGCAACTCATCCAGCAGCACGGCCGGCCCGGTCAAAAAGACGTCTACCGTCTGTAGGAACGGCGCCACCTGCAGGCCCTCCTGCAGGCGCTGTACCCGCAGCGCCAACTCGATTGTGGTGCCACCGGTGATGGCATCGATCCCGACCGTGACCAGCACCTCGCCCTGGCCCTCTTGCTCGCCCAAAACGGAAACACCCTCGGGCAGGTCGAGCTCCATACGGGCAGCGATCATGCGCGTCGCGCCCGAGACGGACAAGTCGCCCCTGACCTCGATGAGACTGCCCATGGCCTCGATGACACTCGGCGGGCCCACGACGGTGACCGTGGCAGGCATCACATTGACGCTGCTGACAAAGTAACCCCGCGCGGGCTGTCCCGTGGTGCGCACCCGCACCGCGACCTCGCGATAGTTCTCACGGCGCTCGATGGGGACGCGTACGCGCACCGACGAGGGAGAGAGTTGCACATCGCGGATCACCTGGCCTGTCTCGTCGCGAGCGCTCAGTTCGATGGTGCGGTCGATCGGGTTACGCTGATTGGCAACAGACACCGAGCCAAAGATCTCTGTCACGCGGGCCAACTGGGAGGCGGCGCCGCTCAGGGTGACCTCTTGCGGATCGACCTCGGCCTGGGATGCCTGGAACCCGAGAGGCACCTCCTCCAGGCCGTTCAGCTCGATGGTGACGGGGCGCACTTGACGCTCGGCTCGTTCGAGGCGTACATACAAGGCCTGCGGATGCACACTGAGAATTGTGACGGTAGGATCAGAGACGGAAAGCTCCACCGGCACCACGTGCATCCCCTCATCCAGGCCGGTTAGGTCGGCGGTGGCGGAAAAGTCGGCGACGGTGAGGGCCTCCCAACTCGAGGCAAAGGCCCGGATGCGCACGCGCACGGTGCTAACAGGCTCGTTGACAATCATGAGCTCGGTCGGTTGATGGAGAAGCTGGACGGGAATCTGTGCGGGAAAAAAGTCCTCGCGCGGCCGATCCGTCTGATAGGTGGCGCTGACCCAGATGACCGTACCCAGAAAGAGGGCCAAGACCGCCGTTCCGATTCGATCGAGCTTGATTCGACGCACTGGAGTACTCCTTATCAGTAAAGCTTGTATCACGTGCGTCCGCGTGTCTGCGTGCCGCCCGAGGATGAGGTGCGCTCTCGCTCCTCGTCCTGGCCACGACGCCGATCACGCCGGGAGCGCAGCAACGCCTGGAGCAGCGTGGTCAGGCGACGCTCGTCCAGATGGCGGACGATGCGGCCGTTGCGCGCCATCGAGATGATGCCCGTCTCCTCGGAGACCACCACCACGATGGCATCGGTCTGCTCGGACATGCCCAGGGCAGCGCGATGGCGGGTCCCCAGGTGCGTCTCGGTGGGGATGGTCTCTGCCAGCGGCAACAGACAGCCCGCGGCGACGATGTTGCCATCGCGAATGATAATGGCGCCATCGTGCAACGACGTGCCCGGATAAAAGATCGTCTGTATGAGCGAAGCTACCACCAGCCCCTCGATGGTGACGCCGGTTTCGACATAGTCCTGCAGCCCGGTCTCGCGCTCGATGACGATCAGGGCGCCGTGGCGCTGCAAGGACAGCCGATGGCACGCGGTGGCGATCTCGCGCACCACGCGGTCCAACTGCACCTCACGACTGCCCGACCAGAGGGCCAGGCCTCCTGCGCGGCCCAGGCGATCCATGGCGCGGCGCAGCTCGGGCTGCAAGATGATGGCAACGACCACCAGCAGCGCCTGGCCGGTGCTGCGCAGGAGCCAGTTAAAGGCGGTGAGCTCGGCGATGCTGCCAAAGAGGGACACCGCCAGCGCCAACAGGATGACGCCCCGCAGGAGCTGCACAGCCTGGGTACCCTGCACCATCATCAGGACGCCATAGACGATGCCCGATACCAACAGGATATCGATCAAACTGCGCAGATCGAGCCTCGAGAGCAGCCAGAGCAGATTGGCCAACTCTTTTACTCCTCCAGTACGTGCACCAGAATCGCCTTTTGGGCGTGCAGCCGGTTCTCGGCCTGATCAAAGAGCCACGAGAGGGGGCCATCGGCCACGGGATCGGTGATCTCCTGACCACGATGGGCCGGCAGGCAGTGCATGATCCCGGCAATGGACGGCCCCTCGGCCACCAGTTCCTCATTGATCTGGAACGGCGGAAAGGCGGCATTGCGTCGCTGGGCCTCCTCCTCCTGCCCCATGCTGGTCCAGGTATCCGTATAGAGGACATCCGCCTCTCGGACGGCGGCGACGGGGTCATGGGTCAGACGTATGCTGCCGCCCGCTTGTTCCGCCAGACCCTCGGCGAGGGTCACAGTGTCGGGGTCAGGGCAATAATCGGGCGGGGTGGCGCCCACAACATGCATGCCCATGAGGGCGCCCCCGACGAGCAACGAGTGCAGAACGTTGTTGCCATCGCCCAGATAGGTGAGCCGCACGTCGCGGAGCGTGCCCAGCTTTTCCAGAATCGTGAGGAGATCGGCCATAGCCTGGCAGGGATGGCTATAGTCGGAAAGGCCGTTGATGACGGGCACGCTGGCCCACTCGGCGAGCTGCTGGACGTGGGCATGCGCGAACACCCGCGCCATAATGGCGTCCACATAGCGGCTGAGCACCCGGGCGACATCGGGGACGCTCTCGCGCTCGCCGATGCGAATCTCGTCGGGCGAGAGGTAGAGGGCGTGCCCCCCCAGTTGGTACATGCCCATCTCAAAAGAGACGCGGGTCCGCAGCGAGGGTTTCTGAAAGATCATGGCGAGGCTGCGCCCGGCCAGCAGCGGCTCGGCCCGCCCGGCACGCAGTGCGGCCTTGAGCTCGCGAGCAAGCGCCAGCAGTTGCCCGATTCGGGCAGCATCAAAATCGCCAAGATCCAAAAAATCGCGCTTCACAATGCCTCTCCTCGATGGTTCCAGAACTCGACCCAAGCGACGCTCACTGCGCGTACGGCTTGATTGCCCAGATGAGATCATAGTCGACCTGCCAGCGGTGGGTGTTGATCTCGGCCAGTCCTTCTCGATCCAAAAGGGCCTCCATGCGGCCCCGCCCACAATGCCGCCCTGGCAGAAACCAGGCTTCCAGCCCCACCCGGTTGGAAACCAACAGCACGCCCCCGGGCTTGAGCACCCGCGCCATCTCACGGACGACCTGCGGCGTATCGCGCATGAACTCGAGCGCCTCCAGGCAGCTTACGGCATCAAAGGTGGCATCGGCGAACATGAGATCGTGGGCGTCGCCCTGGATGAGCTGGATCCGCTCTCCCTGGCTATTCTCGCCGTCCATCAGGTCCCTCTGCGCTTCTAGCAGCATCCCCTGTGAGTGGTCTACCCCGACCAACGTAGCGTCCAGATCGCCGGCGGCAGCCAGGGCCAGCAACGCACGGCCCGTGCCGGTGGCCACATCCAGATGGCGCGCCCCTGGCATATCCTCTATCATCCGGGCCAGGGGCAGGCCCACAAAGCGGGCTTCGTCCACAAAGCCAAACTTTTTGATTCTGTTATAGTGGCGCGCTGTCCAGTCATAGAGTCTAACAACGGCGCGGGTCCCAAGATACGTGCCCTCGGTCGTGACCACGAGCCAGTAGGCGAGAGCGACCAGGATCAGGAACAGCAGCGTGAGACAACTCATCATCAGGGCACCAGCCCCCAATAGCTGGTTGCGACGGCTACCAGGAACCAGCTCCCGAGCCAGCTCAGGTCGAGCAAGGCAGCCGACATCCGTTGGCCAAGCGGCGCAATCCGATGCATGTCATCCGCCAGGGCTGTGACGGCGACCACGCCGGCCAGAAGAGGCTGTTGCGCGGCCACCAGGGCGACCACCCAGGCAGCCCAGGCCAGCCGCGTGCCCCATACCACCGGTCGGTGCGCAAGGGCCCCATCGGACGCCGCCCGATCGCGCAGCCTGGACCAGGTTCCGACGGCAGCCACCGGCCCCAGGGCCAGCAGGGGGCTTTGCCAGTGTGCAATCCAGACGAATCCCAGCGTCCATGCCACCAGCACCTGCAAGCCCACGAGCATGGGAACGGCCTCACGACGAGGGCTGCGGCCGGCGGCCAGGACAACCACCACACCCAGCGCCAACGCCGCCTGGGTCACATAGATCACCGGCTCGCCCAAGAGCGTCGCGATGAGGAGCGCCAATCCGGCGCCCACCACCGCCGTGGCCAGGTCATGCGGCGAGAACCGGCGCCTCTCGTCGGCGAGGGGCAGCAAGCGGACCAGATGCACCAACCCTGCATAAAAGGCCCCCAGGGCGAGATCCACGAGCACCCAGAGGGCCAGCAGCTCCAGCCAGTCGCCGTTCAGCGCCTGGAACGCCCCGCCGACCAGCGCGCCGGCCAGCAAGGCACAAATGGCATAGCCGTTCATTCTTGCCGCAATACGCACGAATATCGCCCTCTAGCCTCACATACGAGAATGCGCAGCCAACTCTCCCCCAGCCATTATAGCACTCCCCAGGCGCAATTCCTAACGCTGGTCAGGCTCAGAGTCCACTACATCGATGGCACGCGGGCCCCTGTCGGTGATCTGAACCTGGTAGCTGACGGCCATTCCTTTGCGCGGACGGACGGGTCCCGACTCTCGGAACTCGGACGCGTGCACGAACACCGAGCTGCCGTCGTCCTGTTGGATAAAGCCATAGCCCCGCTGGCGGTTGTACCATTCGATCACACCCGTGCGCCGCCGCGTGAGCTGTTCGAGGGCACGACAGGCCGGGCAGACCCTGGGCGGGGCCGCGCCATCAGCGTCGGCAACGGCGGCCTGGCGCTGCTCCTCACGGGAGTAGAGGAATCGATTGCTGCATGATCGGCAGACGAGATAGAGATCCCTGGGTTTGCGATCGGTCACAGATTGGCTCCTGAATCGTGTTGATGCATTACACCATTATAGGCGAGCAAGGAGTCCGGTCAACGCACGTCCAGAGGACCGCGACGCAGAAGGGGGAGCCGCTCTGGCGATTTGTGTCGAATGCATGAGCGGTTATAATCGTATCGTTGTCATCCCATAGAAGAGAGAGACCAGATGTTGAAATCACACCATTGCGGCGCCCTGCGTAGGGATCATGTAGGCGAGCATGTCTCGCTGGCGGGCTGGGTTCATCGACGGCGCGATCATGGCAATCTCATTTTTATCGATCTGCGAGATCGCTTTGGCATCACCCAGTTGGTGTTCAATCCCGACCACTCGGCAGACGCTCACCAGATCGCCTCGCAGCTACGCAATGAGTACGTGATACGCGCACTGGGCTTGGTACGGGCCCGCCCAGAGGGGATGCGCAATGCGGATATGGCCACGGGCGATGTCGAGGTGGTGATCGATCAGGTCGAGATCCTCAACGAGGCTCGAGAGCCCGTCTTTCACATCAGCCGTGAGAGCGATGTGGACGAGGCGCTGCGCCTGCGCTACCGCTATCTGGATCTGCGACGCCCCCGCATGCAGCGCAACCTGGTTCTGCGGCACAAGGTAACGCGCTTTATGCGCGAGTATCTCTCCGAGCGCGACTTTTTAGAGATCGAGACACCCATCCTGATCAAGAGCACGCCCGAGGGCGCTCGCGATTATGTCGTGCCCAGCCGCCTGCACCCCGGCAAATTCTATGCCCTGCCCCAGTCGCCCCAGCAGCTCAAGCAGTTGCTCATGGTGAGCGGGTTCGAGCGCTATTTCCAGATCGCGCGCTGTTTTCGCGATGAGGACCAGCGGGCCGACCGCCAGCCCGAGTTCACCCAGCTCGACCTGGAGATGTCCTTTGTGGAGCGCGAGGATGTGCTCCAGCTCTTGGAGGGGCTGCTGACCGAGCTGGTGCCCGCGGTATCCGACAAGCGTGTGCTCCAGAGCCCCTTTCCCCGATTCACCCACACCGAGGCGTTGGCGCTCTATGGCAGCGACAAGCCGGATATCCGCTATGGGATGCTGCTGACGGATCTATCCGATTTGGTGGCCGACTCGGGCTTTCGTGTGTTTCAGCAGACGATTGAGGCGGGCGGCCAGGTCAAGGCGATCCGCGCGCCCGGTTGCGCGGACTATACCCGGCGGCAGATCGAAGAGCTGACCGAGCTGGCCAAGGAGCATGGGGCGCAGGGTCTCGTCACGATTCAGATGCGTGACAAAGGGCCCCACTCGTCGATCGCCCGGTTCCTTGCTGAGGCGGAGATGACGGCCATCCTCGAGCGCATGGGAGCAGAAACGGGCGATCTGCTGCTGATCGTGGCCGATGAGGCGCCGGTGGTCGCGCAGGTGTTGGGACAGCTTCGCCTGGTAATGGGCAAGCGGCTGGAGCTGGCGGATGATGATGTGTTGGCGTTTGCCTGGATCACCGACTTTCCCCTCTTGGAGTGGAACGTTGACGAGGAGCGCTTTGAGGCGGTGCATCACCCGTTTACGGCGCCCTTTGACGAGGATCTGGAGCTGTTGGAGAGCGACCCGGGGCTGGTGCGCGCCAAAGCGTACGACATTGTGGCCAACGGGTACGAGATCGGCGGGGGCAGCATCCGAATCCATCGCCGCGAGGTACAGTCGCGGCTCTTTGCCGCCATCGGGATGACGGATGAAGAGACACGCGCCCAGTTCGGCCATCTGCTGGAGGCGTTCGAGTACGGAGCGCCGCCCCATGGCGGCATCGCCGCCGGCCTGGCGCGCCTGGTGATGCTGCTGGCGGGAGAGCCCAACATCCGCGAGGTGATGGCGTTTCCCAAGACCCAGAGCGCCGTGGACCTGATGACCGATGCGCCGTCACCCGTGTCGGCGCGGCAGCTCGACGAGCTCCATATCAGGATTCAGGATTAGACCCGTGGCGAGGAACTGACATGGCTCGACAGGCAACGCGCCAAGAGAGGTTGCAGGAGTTTCTGGATCAGATCGACGTTGCTTTCGAGAACCTGGCCCTGTTGGATCAGGCACTGACCCACAGCTCGTTCGTGAACGAGGCGCCGGCGGACCAGGGGCGCGACAATCAGCGCCTCGAGTACCTGGGCGATGCCATTCTCGATTTCCTGGTGGGCGAGTGGCTCTACAGGACCTACCCCGAGGCGCAAGAGGGCGAGCTCACCAGTCTGCGAGCCCGGGTCGTCCGCAACGAGAGTCTGGCCAGTTGGGGGCGACGTCTGGGCATCGGGCGTTACCTGCGCATGGGACGCGGCGAGGCGGCCACCGGCGGCCCTGACCGC
>SKRJ01000140.1 GCA_007118555.1 Anaerolineae bacterium
GTCATCCTGATCTGCGGCCGCTATGAGGCGATCGATCAGCGTGTGATCGATCTGTTTGCCACGGACGAGGTCTCGCTGGGCGACTTTGTGCTCTCGGGCGGCGAGATTCCGGCCATGGCCATCGTCGAGGCCGTCACCCGCCTGGTACCCGGCGTGCTGGGCGACATGCGCGCCATCGTCGAGGACTCGTTCAGCCAGGGGCTGCTCGAGGGCCCGCACTATACCCGGCCGCCCGAGTACCGGGGCATGGGCGTGCCCGAAGTGCTGCTCTCGGGGGATCATGCCCGGGTGGCGCGCTGGCGTCGAGAACAGTCGCTCTTGCGCACCCTGCGGCGACGCCCCGACCTGCTTGCCAAGGCCAGATTGAGCCGCCTCGACCAGGATTTCCTGGCCAGGCTGCAGGATGACTCGGAAACTACCCAAGGCTGAACGCGCAGCAAGCCTTGAGCACACGGGAGGTCTGATGCCACGAGGCCCCGTCCCTAACGTTGTCATACGCCGCCTGCCCCTCTACTTGCAGACGCTGGAGCGCATTGCCGAGACGGGCCAACAGATGGTCTCCTCGACGGAGCTGGGCAACCGGATCGGCGTAAGCTCGGCTCAGATTCGCAAGGATCTGTCGTACTTTGGCGAGTTTGGCAGACAGGGCCTGGGTTATGAGGTGGGGAATCTGCGGCATCAGCTCAAGCGCATCCTTCAGCTCGATCAGGTCTGGCACATCCTGCTGGTGGGTGCCGGCGCCCTGGGGCATGCCCTGGCCAACTATCGCGCCTTTGAAGAGCAGGATTTCGCCATCGTGGCGGTGCTCGACAATGACGAGACCAAGATCGGCCAGCCCATCGGCGATCTCACGATCGAACCCATGGCCAACATGGAGCGAGCCGTAAACGAGAACCATGTCGAGATCGCCATCCTCGCCGTGCCGGCCCGCGCGGCCCAATCGGTCGCCGATGACCTCATTGCCACCGGCGTGCGCTCCATCCTTTGCTACGCCCCCATCACCCTGTCGGTCCCCGAGCATGTGCATGTCGCGTATGTCGATCCCGTTACGACCCTCCAGACCATGACATACTATCTATAGACCTCTGCCCCGTATCCTGACGGCTGCCTGCTGTTTGAAATGCCTTTTCACTGTATACGCGTCTATTCCTCGCTATTTTTCGCAATAGTGCGGGCCCCCTTGACGTGTCGTCCCGGTTACGATAAACTGTATATAGAGCAAGAGGCCGCTGGGCGATCCCATGCATGGCAACATACACGACACATCGCCCATGGCATCGCCATTTGTGACATCATCGGGGAGGAAAGGATCATGCAAGAGCGAGAGGCCTATCTAGAGAGAATGCAGACCCAGGCTGACCGTTGGCAGACCCAGATCCACTCCCTCAAGGCGCAAGCCGAGATGGCCGAGGGCGACGAGCAAAGAGCCTACGAGGAGCGGATCCGGGAGTTGGAAGAAAAGCACGCCGAGGCTGTCGCCAAGATCGAGGAGCTTGAGGAGACAAGTGACGACGCGTGGGGGGAGGGCATTGCAGGAGAGTTCATGGCGGCCTGGGATGAGCTAGAAGAGACGATGGCCGTCGCCCTGGGGCGTTTTCGCAATTTCTGAGACACCCGGCCGCATCTGTGGGCATACTCATGGACCGTTGCGCGTATATCGAGATCGCACGCTTATCGAGCTGATAGCGCTCTGTCGCGGTCAGCTCGGTTGCCATTCATACGAGCCCAGCGACTCAACATTACACATAGGAGGCACAACTCATGGATCTCATCACCATCGATCAGGTCAAGCAGCTCGCCGAGGGCAACTCTGGCCCTCGCGTTTCCCTATACATGCCGACCCATCGTGCCGGCGCAGAGATCGAGCAGGATCCGATTCGCCTCCGGAATCTGTTGCGTCAAGCCGAGGAAAAGCTCAAGGCCGATGGGATGCGCACGCCCGATATCCGTTCGATGCTTCAGCCTGCCTACGATCTCTTGCCGGACTCGCTCTTTTGGGAGCACCTGAGTGACGGTCTGGCGATCTTTTTCACCCAGGACGAGCATCATCTCTTTCGTCTTCCCATAGACTTGGAGGAGCAGGTCATCCTCTCGGATCGCTTTTATCTCAAGCCGCTCCTGCCCTATTTCATGGACGATGGCCTCTTTTACATCCTGGCCCTGTCGCAAGACGAGGTCAAGCTGATCGAGGCGACGATGCATACCGTTGGCGAGGTCCCCATGCGCGACATGCCCCAGAGCCTGGCAGAGCTCTTGCAGTTCGACGAGTTCGAGCAGAATCTCCAGTTCCACACCAGTACGGCGCCGCCGGCTGCGGGGCGTCCGGCCATGTTTCACGGGCACAGCGATGAAGACGAAATCAAGCCGCGCATTCTGCAATGGTTCCAGCGCATTGATGAGGCCCTGCCCGAGTTCCTCGCCGACCGAGAGACACCCATCGTGTTGGCCGGCGTCGAGTTCCTGATCCCGCTCTACCACGATGCCAACTCGCTCTGCTGCGTGCTCAATGACGCCATCGAGGGAAACCCCGAGGAGCTATCGGCCAAACAGCTACACGCCCGCGCGCTGGACATCATCCGTCCCCATTTCGCACAATCGCGCCAGCAGGCGCAGGATCGCTATCACGAGTCGGTTGGCACGGGCCTCGCCACAGCCCAGTTGGAGGAGGTGGTGCTGGCCGCGCACTATGGCCGTGTATCCACGCTCTTTGTCGCTCGCGATGCCCAGGTGTGGGGCACGTGCGATCCGGACAACAGCCACGTCGTCGTGCATTCCTCCCAGGAAGAGGACGATCATGATCTCTTGGAGCTGGCTGCCGTGCAGACCCTGTTGCACGGAGGCCGGGTGTACGCCGTTACGCCAGAGGAGATGCCCGACAACGCCTCCTTGGCCGCCATCTTTCGCTACTAGGCAGTTGGCCCTGCGAACGGCGCTCAAGCAAACGAAACGACGTGCATCTCCTCGGGCGAGATGCACGTCGTGGGCGTTCAGGCAGTACTACAGGGGCTGAAGCGAGCGTCGCAGCATGGGTAAATGCTTGACGGCCTCGCCACAACCCAGGGCGGTACAGAGCATGGCGTGCTCGGCAACATGGCAGGGGATGCCTGTCTCGTCGGTAAGGAAACGATCCATGTTGCGCAAAAGGGCGCCGCCGCCTGTCATCACCATGCCCCGGTCGATGATGTCCGAGGCCAGCTCAGGAGGCGTCCTCTCCAGCACATCCTTTACGGTGGCAGAAATGGCGTCCAGAGGCTCGCTGAGAGCATCGGTGACCTCGGAGGACGATACGGTGATGGTACGAGGCAGCCCCGCCACGGCGTCTCGACCGCGTACATCCATCGTCAGCGGCTCTTCCATCGGCAATGCCGAGCCGATGCTGATCTTGAGCTGCTCGGCGGTCTGCTCACCGATCAGGAGGTTGTACTTGCGTCGCACATAGGCCGCGATGGCCTGATCAAAGGTGTTGCCGGCCACGCGCACCGAGCTGGACTCGACGATTCCAAACATCGAGATCACCGCCGTCTCCGCCGAGCCACCGCCGATGTTGACGATCATGTTGCCGGAGGGGGTGCCGATGGGCATGTCGGCGCCCAGGGCAGCCGCCAGCGGCTCGGGAATCAGATGCGCGGTCCGGGCGCCTGCCTGGAGAGCGGCATCACGCACAGCGCGGCTCTCGACCGTCGTTACCCCGGCGGGCACGCTGAGCACCACCTCGGGCCGACGCTCCAGACGGCTGCACAATCTGCCGATAAAGTAGCGCAGCATGGCCTCGGTCACCACATAGTCGGCGATCACGCCGCTGCGCATGGGGCGGGCCACCTCGATGGTCTCGGGGGTGCGCCCCAGCATGGCGCGCGCCTCATTGCCCACGGCCAGGATGCGGTTATCGCCCACAGAGATCGCCACCACAGAAGGCTCATTCAGAATCACGCCCCTGCCGCGCACAAAGACAATGACGTTTACCGTGCCAAGATCTATGCCGATTTGCTTGCCGAACATCAGCCCTCCTGCCTGTTTACAGCTTCGGCGCGTATAATAGCACGTTATGATATACTGCGCCAAGTAGACCGTTGCGATAGGGCCGCGAAAAGCGTGGATGCAACCTACCGACCCCCGCGGACGGATAGGCACGTATGAACAAGCAACAAGGAACTCGATATGAAACTTATCACCCTTGCGACCGATTTCGGCCATGGCGATGGTTATGTCGCAGCCGTCAAGGGCACCCTGCTGACCCTGGCGCCCGATGCCTACCTGTTGGACCTAACCCATGAGATCGCTCCTCAGGATGTGTCCGGCGCCGCCTTTGTACTGGCCAACGCCGTCCCCTATTTCCCGGACGGGGCAGTGCATCTGATCGTGGTGGATCCCGGCGTGGGCAGCCAGCGGCGCATGCTGGCGGCGCGCACAGCCCGCGCCACCTATGTCGCCCCGGACAATGGGGTGCTGACCCTGGTCTGGCGCCGGGACCCGCCTCTGGAGATCGTATCGCTCACCAATCAGCGCTATTGGCGGAACGGCGAGATCAGCCACACCTTTCATGGGCGCGACATCATGGGCCCTGTGGCAGCCCACATCGCCAACGGCGTTTCGCTGGACGAGCTGGGCCCCACGATTGGCGATCCCGTCATCCTCGATCTGCCCGAGCCGGAGCAGATGCCCGATGGGCGCCTGCAGGGCGAGATCATCTATGTAGACCGCTTTGGCACCCTGATCACCAACATACCGGCCGACCGCCTCCCGGACCCGGCAACCATCGCGATAGAGAACCGGAGCCTGCCACTGAGCCTCCACTACGCCGAGGTGGAGACGGGCCGGCCCGTGGCCCTGGTCGGCAGCCACGGGTACTTGGAGATCGCTATACGCGAGGGGAGTGCGAGAGAGAGGCTGCGCGTCGACAGGGGCGCACCGGTGCTTGTCTCGGCTGAGGAGAACAGCAAGGCAGGCTAGCGCCTGCCTTGGCGCCAGCCTGCCCGGTTCGTACGTTGGACTAGGACTCGAGATCGTCTGCCTGATCGGGCGCCGGGTCCATCTGCTGCAGGAGCTGCCGCAGGCCCTGGAAAAAGGCGTCAAAAACGGTGACCCGTTCCTGCACACCCTCCACGGCGTCATCGAGCTCGGCGATTTGCGTGCCCTGGGCCTCTAGCTCGGCCTCGGCGGTCTCGACGCGGTTATCCAGTTCGCCCAACTGCTCGGCGTTCTGGTCCGCTTGCTCTTGCAGATCCGCCACTTGCGCGGCCAGGGCCTCCATCTCGGCCATGCGCTGCTCCAGATCGGCCGTCTGAGCGCTCAACTGGTTGAAGCGCTCCCACGTCAGCTCCTGGTTGGCCTGCATGGTGGCCACGTTGCGGCTCAGCGCGTCGACAAAGCTCTGTGGCGCATACGAGAGCATGCCAGGAAAGACAGATAACAAGAGCATCGTAAGCAATACGCCCAGGAGGCCGCCCAGAAGCACGAGGAGGACGCCCCGCCAGAACCCGTCGCGATCTCGCCTCTCCGGTGGCTCTCTGCGCGCCTCCGCACGCGGTTCGCTGCGTGGCTCCTCACGAACCGGTTGCGGCACGGGAGCTGTCGCAGGTGCGGGCTCGCTGTCAGCCGGCTCCTCATCTGCGACCTCGGGCTGCTCGTCGGCGGCCGGCTCGGGCTCCTCGTCGGCATGCGCATCATCAGGCTCTGCGGACGTCGGCGGAGCTGGCGGCGCAGGCGCCTCGGCCTCTGTCTCCTGCACCGGCTCCTCTACCTCCGCCGGATCTTCTTCAGCCACAGGTTCTTCCGCATCCGCTGGCTCGTCCTCCGCCACCGGTTCCTGCGCCGCCGCCGGCTCCTCGTCCTCGGGTACCGAGGCCGGGGGGAGTTCCTCTTCGGGGATCTCCATCTCCTCATAGGCATGGAGCTCTGCATCGAGCTCGTCCTCATCCTCCGCCGGCAACAGGGACTCTTCCATCTCCATGACAGAAGGCGCCTGATCCTCCGCATCTGCGGGCGTAAACGCAGGGGCCAGCACCTCCTCCTCGATCTCGTCAGGGTCGCTGACGGTCAGATAGGGGCGCAGATTCTCCACCTGCTCCTGCCCAATGCCGGGCACGCGCGCCAACTCATCGACCGAGGCAAACAGCCCTGTGGTCGCGCGATAGGCCACGATGCGCTCGGCCAGCACATGGCCGATGCCCTCCAGCGCCTCGAACTCTTCCGCAGACGCGGTGTTCAGATCCACCGGTCCCTGCTGCGTCGGTGTACCTAATGGGTCCATGCTTCCTCCCTTGCATAGGCGACAGCCACGATGACAATGGCGTTATAGACACATCCCTGGGATGAGATAGCAGACAAGAGTCAAGCATAACCCTACTCTTGTCAAATTCATTATATCAGACGCCTCTACCAGTATCAACGCTGTAACCGACATTGACAAGCACGCCCGAGCCAGCTAGTCTGGCATCATCGAAAACGCAGGAGGAGGGATTCATGCGGGCTGTGGATCTGATCGAACGCAAACGAGATGGTCACGAGCTGACGACGGAAGAGATCCACTTTTTCGTCGAGGGCTATGCCGAGGACCACATCCCCGACTATCAGGCGGCCGCCTGGGCCATGGCGATCCTGCTGCGTGGCATGACCGTCCGGGAGACCATCGACCTGACCATGGCCATGGTGGCCTCGGGCGAGACGCTGTCGCTGCGTCGTTTGGGCCCCGTTGTCGTCGACAAGCACTCGACGGGGGGTGTGGGCGACAAGACGACCCTGATCGTCGGGCCCCTGGTCGCCGAAGCGGGGCTGCCCGTCGCCAAGATGTCGGGCCGAGGCCTGGGCTACTCGGGCGGCACCCTCGACAAACTCGAGGCCATTCCCGGGTTCCGGGTGGACCTGTCGCCCCAGGCCTTTTTCGACACCGTCTCCCAGCATGGCCTCGCTGTGGTGAGCCAGACCGCCGACCTGGCGCCCGCCGATGGCAAATTCTATGCCCTGCGCGACGTCACCGGCACCGTCCCCAGCCTGCCCCTCATCGCCAGCTCGATCATGAGCAAAAAGATCGCCGGCGGGGCCGATGCCATCGTGCTGGATGTCAAGGTGGGCCGGGGCGCCTTTATGGAGACCGTGCCCGAGGCGCGCGAGCTGGCGCAGCGGATGATCGATATCGGCCACGGTGTAGAGCGCCGGGTCACCGCCGTACTGGCGAACATGAACCAGCCTCTGGGTCTCGCCATTGGCAACAGTCTGGAGGTCATCGAGGCCATCGAGACGCTGCGTGGCACGGGCCCCAGAGATCTCCGCGAGCACTGCCTTGCCCTGGCTGTGGAGATGCTCCTCCTGGGGCAAAAGGCGAGCACGCCCGAGGAAGCGTACGAGCAACTGGACGAAATCCTCGAGACGGGCCGCGCGCTGGACCGGTTCCGGCGCTGGGTGGCGGCCCAAGGGGGCGATCCTGACATTGTGGATGATGTAACGCGGCTGCCAGAGGCGCCCGTGCAGCACACCGTTGCCGCGCCTCGCAGCGGCCACATCGCCCGGCTCGATGCGCGCATGTGCGGCCTGACAGCAGTGACTCTGGGCGCGGGCCGCGAGACCAAGAACGCCTCCATCGATCCGGGGGTAGGCCTCGTGCTGCACGCCAAGGTGGGCGACCATGTGCGCGAGGGGGATCCCCTGCTGACGATACACGCCCGCAACCAACAAGAGGCCCAGGCCGCGGCCCGCCGCCTGCTCGAGGCCTATGCTTGGTCGGAAACGGCGGTGCAGCCCGAGCCCCCGGTATACGAGATCCTGCGAGAGGACGCCTAGATCTCGGGCGCCCGGTTGTCCTGCGTTACAAAGCCGTTTGCGCCCGCTCGTTCACCACCCGCTGGTAGACGGTCTGGGTCTGTGCGGCGATGACGTCCCAGTTGTACACGGTGATGACCTTTTCAAAGGCGTTGGCTACCCGCGCGTCGGCCCATTCAGGGTGTTGCAGCGTGTGGATGATCCCCCAGGCGCACGAGCTGGCATTCCCTGGATAGACCGTGATGCCCGTCTCGCCGTGCTCGACCACCTCACGCAGGCCCCCGACCTCCGAGACCACCACCGGCACGCGGGCCGCCATAGCCTCCAGCGCCACGATGCCAAAGGGCTCGTACAGGCTGGGAAATACGGCACAATCGGCCACCTTGAACAGGCGGTTGCGGTCCTCGTCGGGGATAAAGCCCAGGAGCTCGACCTTGTCCTGCAGGGCCAGCGAGTCCACCAGAGCGCGCATGGCATCGAGCTCCGGGCCACGCCCGGCGATGAGGA
>SKRJ01000252.1 GCA_007118555.1 Anaerolineae bacterium
CCGGTTCCAGCGGCGGCGCAGATGGTCGACAACTGGCAGCGCAGGATCGCGTTGGGCACGACGACGGAGGGCGCCGAGCTGATGCGTCGCGTGCGGGGCCATGCCCTCGGGCGCCTGGCGGACTGGCAGGGGCAAGAGACGCCACCGGCGCCGCGGCCCATTTTGCCCTTTACGTAAAAACGATCTATAGCGGTACGCCAGAGGTCTGGCAAGGGTTGCCCATGGATGGGCGCGATGATATAATGGGCCACATTCCGATTCAGACTGGTTCCTGGTACTCATAGAGACTTTTCGGAGGGCGGCCATGGTGAGAGACAACAGGCCCGGTGAGGGCGTGAGCATAGATGCCTCGCGCCTGCTGGAGGACGGCATAGCACTTGCGCGCCAGGGCCGGCGGCGCGAAGCGCAGGGCATGTTCCGGCGGGTGATACAGAGCTCTCCGGAGCTGGAGGATGGCTGGCTCTGGATGGCGTGGCTGGCCGAGACCCGCGAGCAGGGCCTGGGCTATTTGCGAGAGGGCCTCCATTTTACGCCCCACAGCGAACGATTGCGCGAGGGCATCGCCTGGGTGGAGGCGCACAAGCCCGCCGCCCCGCGCCAGGAACAGACAGAGGCGGCCAAGAGCGAGCCAGCCCCCACGCCCAAGGCCAGCGCCAAACCCGCGAAACCTTCAGCCCGCCAAAAGAGGGCGCCACGCCGCCGTGGTCCGGGCTCCAAGAGCCTGCGGGACCGCCTGCCCACGATTCGTCGTCCTACGCCGGGGCTTGCCTCCCAAAAGGTACTTGGCGCCCTGCGGGGCGTGGGGATCACGACGTTCAGCCTGGGCGCTATCGCGCTGCTGGTGTTGCTGGGCTGGGTCGTCCTGTCGCAACAGATCGAGTCGCGGGCGCCCGCCGTCTCGGCGATGGTACTACCCACACGCGTGCTCGATGCGACGCCGACCCCCAGCGTCGAGCAGTTGGCGCGCCCCATGTGGA
Source organism: Anaerolineae bacterium (assembly GCA_007118555.1). Lineage (GTDB taxonomy): Bacteria > Chloroflexota > Anaerolineae > UBA1429 > UBA1429 > UBA1429. The sequence goes on from SKRJ01000252.1 coordinate 978, forward strand.
CGCGCGTGGAGATTGCCTGGACGCAGGAGGATTGGGATAGCGCCATTTCCACGTTGGAGCAGATCCGCAGGAACGATCCAGAGAACGCGGACGCGCGGGCTCGCCTCTCTGAGGCGCTCTACTTTCGCGCCAAGGATGCTATCGACGCCAACGAGCTCGAGATGGCCAAGCGCGATCTGGATCGGGCCGTGCGTCTCGATGCGTACAGCTCACACCTGCAGACGGCGAGGCTGGATGTCGAGCTCTATCGCGAGGCCCTCGAGTCCTATTTGGAGCAAAACTGGGCTCGCGCCGTGTTCCAGCTCACCAGCGTCTATGCCCGGACGCCTGATTTCCGTGATACCCGCTCGATGCTGGGCCAGGCCCACTGCAACCTGGCCAAGGAACAGTTGGACAGGGACAATCTGGAGGAGGCTCTGGCGCAGGCCCAACTGTGCAAAGAGATCCTGGAGGGAGCGCCGCTGGCTGCTGAGACCTTGAACCTCGTGGAAGAGACGATACGTCCAGGCAGGCGGGTCGAGGTAACCCTCTCCCAGTTCCGCGTGACGGTGTATGAGGAGCACGAGGCCATCCGCAGGTTCCCGGCCTGCATTGGCCGTCCCAGCCACCCCACCCGAACCGGTCGGTTCACCGTGCTGAGCAAGCATGACATGGCCTATGGGTCGGCCTGGGATCTGAACATGCCTAATTGGATTGGCATCTACTGGGCCGGTGGCACCGAGAATGGATTCCATGCCCTGCCGATTCTCAGCAATGGCCATACGCTCTGGGCGGGGGCCCTGGGCACCCGGTGTTCCTTTGGGTGCATCGTTCTAAATACGCCAGACGCCGAGTGGCTGTACGACTGGGTCGAGATCGGCACCGTGGTGATCATTGAACGATAGATTGTGCATATTGTGTGTAGCGCAAAAAAGACCAGGAGATTGATATGGCAGCTACTGAGACGAGTGGACCCAACGTAAGCTGGCTCGACGAGGAACTGCGGCGCGAAAAAGGCATCGTCGAGGAGCTCCGCGATCTGGTCGACAGGCAGCAAGTCGCTCTGGTGGATCAGTCTCAGCGTATCATCAGTCTGGAGGACCGCCTCACCAGATTGCAGAATCAGCTTCAGGTCATTCCCGAGATCCGGCAGTTGGTGCAGAACTCGCGGGACGAGATGGCGGCGATGCTCGGCGACCTCAAGCAGGATGTGCAAAAGCGCGAGACCGAGCTCATGCGAAGCCGCCAGTCCGAGCGGGAGCGGGAATCGCGAGCTCTGGAAGAGCTTCGCGGAGAACTGGTGCGCCTGGGCCCCCTCGAGCAGGCCGTCACCGTGGGACGGGCCGAGGATCGCCGCCTCAACGAAGGGCTCCATCGGCTCCAGCAGCAGATCGAAGTGTTGGGCAAGCAGGTGCCTCAGATTGAGGAGAACCGCAGGCAGCTTGCCGATGGCATTGTCAAGAACACCGTGAGCATCAACAAGGTGACCGAGGAGATCGACGAGTTCCGTGCCGGGCGTAGCGCTCTGGCGCAAAAGATTCCGTCGCTGGAGAGTGACATCAGCAAGCTGACGCAGCAGATCGGCGATCTTCAGAACATGCGCCAGGAAATCACCGCGCAGCAAAAAGAGCTCGTGGAGCGCCAGCGGCGCACCGATCGAGAGCGCGCCCAGATGCTGGCCGAGTGGGGGCGCAAGCTCGATGCCATGGATCACCAGATCGACGCCTGGGCCGACCAGTTGCGCTTCTTTGCGGATCAGCACGAAAAGAACCGGCGCGTCCTGCGTGATGTCCAAACCCTGGCCCAGGATCTGAGCCAACAGCAGGATCGCTTGCGGCAGCTCCATCAGATCGCGGAAGAACAGTTGCGACGCGAGCTGCGCGAGGCACGCACCGAGAACGATCAGCGCTGGGCCCAAGAGCTGGAGCGGCGGGAGCAGGCACGGCAGGAGTGGGATATCGCCCAGGACCAGCAGGATGAGCGCCTGAGCACCCTGGAGGAAGGCCTGACAGACCTGGGGCGAGAGCTCTCTGCGGTGGAGGCCAAGACCCGCGAGATCGTCGCTCGCATCGATACCGAAGGGCAGGAAAACCATCAGAAGATGCGCAGCATCATGCAGACCACGAGCAAAGAGCTTCAGACGCTGATCAGCACGTGGGCCGAGACATACGGAATACAGGAGTAGGCGCGCTTGTTCGTCATCGGTACTGCCGGCCATGTAGACCATGGCAAGTCCACTCTGGTGCAGGCGATCTCGGGCATCAATCCGGATCGCCTGCGTGAGGAACAAGAGCGGCAGATGACGATCGACCTGGGCTTTGCCTGGGTCACGCTGCCCAGCGGCCGGCAGGTCAGCATCGTGGACGTGCCGGGTCACGAGGATTTCATCAAGAATATGCTGGCCGGCGTGGGCGGCATCGATCTGGCCCTGTTGGTGGTGGCCGCCGACGAGGCCGTGATGCCGCAGACCCGCGAGCATCTGGCCATCCTGGATCTGCTCCAGATTCCCAAGGGGCTCGTCGCTCTCACCAAGGCCGATCTGGTCGAGGATCCTGTATGGCTCGAGCTGGTGCGCGAGGAGGTCCGCGAGACACTGGTCGGCACGGTGCTGGCCGAGGCTCCGATCGTCCCGGTGTCGGCGCTGACAGGGCAGGGGTTGGACGAGCTGTTGGAGAGCCTGGATGCCCTGCTGGAAACGAGTGTTCCGCGGCAGGATCTGGGCTTGCCACGTTTACCGATCGATCGGGCGTTTACCATCAGCGGCTTTGGCACGGTGGTCACTGGCACGCTGGTGGGCGGGCATCTGCAGGTGGGGGATACCGTCGAAATCGTTCCTTTGGGGCGGACAGCGCGCATCCGCGGCCTGCAGAGCCACAGCGTCAAGATCGAACGTGCATCGCCCGGCTCGCGTCTGGCAGTGAACCTGACCGGCGTCGACCTCGATCTGTTGCAGCGTGGGCAGGTGCTGGCCCTGCCAGGTACTCTGTCGCCCACCCGGCTCGTGGATGTGCAGCTTCGGATGCTACGCCAGGCGGCGCATCTCATAGAGCACGGCATGGAGGTCGAGCTGTTCACCGGCGCCACCAGCGTGTTGGCGCGGGTGCGTTTGCTGGAGGTCGAGGCGCTGGCTGCAGCAGAGACCGGCTGGGCACAGCTATGGCTCGACGAACCGGTGGCCATCAGTCGCTATGACCGTTTCATCGTGCGGTTGCCGTCGCCCAGCCTCACTCTGGGTGGGGGGCAGGTCGTGGAGCCTCAGCCCGTGCGGAGGCATCGGCGTTTTGATGGTCGGGTCATCGAGAGGCTGGCCGCCCTGGCCCAGGGTACGCCAGAAGCCGTCTTGCTGACCCTGCTGGAGGAGCGGGGGCCCATGGCCGCGCGAGCGTTGGCCGGGCAGAGCCAGCTCCCGGCCGCTACCGTAGAGCCGGCCCTCCAGGCGCTGGCCGAGGAGGGGCGCATCCTGAGCCTCGCTACGGATCATGCGGGTTCGGCGCATCTGCTCAAAGAGGATGTTCCACTCATCTCTGTCCGTGGCTGGGAGCGCTTGATGCAGCGCGCGTCAGCCCTTTTGCGAGACTATCATCGACGGCAGCCGCTGCGGAGTGGCATGCCCCGCGAAGAGCTCAAGAGCCGCCTCAGGCTGCCTGGGGAGCGAGGCAATCAGATTCTGCAGCGCGCCGAGCGGGAGGGGCTGTTGCGGATGAACGGCGATCTGGTGGCTCTGCCGGAACACCAGGTGCAGTTGAGTGACGCGCAGCAGCAGGCGATCAATGCGGTCCTTGCACGCTTTGAGGAGATGCCCTTTGCGCCCCCTGCCTATGCCGAGGTGCAAGAGGCACTGGGCGCAGATTTGGCCCAGCACCTGATCGAGACGGGGCGACTGGTGAGATTGAGCGATGCGGTGGTTTTTGCGCCAGAGGCCCTGAACGAGATGGTCGAACGTCTGACGGACCATCTCGAGAACGGCAGGACCATCACCGTGGCCGAGGTGCGCGACCTGTTCGGCACCAGCCGCAAGTACGCCGTTGCCTTTTTGGAGGAGACCGATAGGCGGCGAATCACCAAGCGCATCGGCGACGCGCGCGTTCTGCGCTGATCTGTCGCGGCGCGATCCACTACCTTGGGGGAGGTATGTCTCGAGATGTCCGAACGTACCATTGAGATCACCGTGGATGAGCATCTCGCTCGCCGCATGCGGGCGCGGGCAGCCGATGGGAACGTGGCGCTGGAGGATCACGCGCGCCAGCAACTGCTGCACTGGCTCGGGGACTGGGGGCTTGACTTTGCCATTCATGTGGTCAAGTCGGGCGAAACTCTGGCGCGCATCGCTCGCGCCTACTATGGCGATGCCAGCAAGGCCCGCGTCATCGCCGCCTTTAACGAGCTCGAGGACATGAACGTGATTCGGGTGGGCCAGGTTCTGCGCCTGCCCGAGGCCGAGGCCCCTCAGACGCCCGCGCCCCCCAGGGGCCCCTTGCCCAAGGGGGAATCGCCCTTTATCTTTGGGATGCATGATCGCGGCGCCGAGCATCTGATGCAGGCAGCCGGCCGCAAGGGCTGGGTGCTGGTGACCGAGGCCCTGGGCGCCACGCGTACCGATTGGGGCAGCAAATCCTACAGCGATCTGGCCGATAACGGATTTGGCGTCATCGTGCGGCTCAACAACGGCTATGGCCACAACGGCACGCTACCCCCGTCATCGCTCTATAACAACTTTGCCGTGCGCTGCGGCAATTTCGTCGAGCGTTCCAGTGGGTGCCACATCTGGATCATCGGCAACGAGCCCAATCTGGCGGTCGAGCGTCCGGGCGGCCCGGCCCACGGCGAGGTGATCACCCCGGCCAGGTACGCGCAGGCCTTTGTAGCCTGCCGTCAGGAGATTCGCCGCCGCCGGGGCCACGCCAACGACCAGATCGTCATGGGCGCCGTGGGCCCCTGGAACGTACAGACCACATACCCCGAAAACCCCAGCGGCGATTGGATCATCTATTTCCAGCACGTCCTGGAGCGGCTGGGTGACAAGGTCGATGGCATTGCGCTGCACACCTATGGTCGCGATCCCTTGCCCGCCAACATCACCAGCGAGCTGAGGATGGATCCGCCCTACCATCATCGCCGCAAGATGTTCCGCACCTACATCGACTTTATGGAGGCTATCCCGGCCTCACATCGACACCTGCCTGTCTATCTGACCGAGACCAACCAGAACGGCAGTTGGGAGGACCTGAATCGGGGCTGGATTCAGGCGGCCTATGCCGAGATCAACCGCTGGAACAGCGATCCCAGGCGGCAGCCCATTCGCGCCATGCTGCCCTATCGTTGGGAGCGGCATGTCGGTGACATCTGGTACATGTCGGGCAAGAGCCAGGTCATCAACGATTTCACGCAGGCGCTGCAGCGCGACTATCGCTGGCACCGCCAGTAGGGAGAAGAGCTCCGATGCGATGGCTATCCAGGTTAAAAGAGTCCGTGGATCGCGAGGGATCGGGCGATGGAGAAAATCAACACACCAGGAGCGTGCTCGATCGAGTGAGGCGCAACGACCAGCCCCCCATCAAGTCGCCTCCCATGCAGATCGATGGCCGGTGCATGTCGGCCCAAGAGTTTGTGCGGTACATCGAGGGGCTGGACATGCCCCAGCCGCTGCCCATCCGCTTTTTCCTGCACCATACGTGGATTCCCACCCGCGAGAGCTGGAAGGGACACAATACCCTGCTGGCCATGAAGCGCCACTATGAGAGACAGCTCTGGCGCGATTCTCAGGGGCGGCTGCGCGAGGGCTGGACCGTGGGCCCCCACCTGTTCGTCGCAGACGACGGCATCTGGCTCTTTTCTGACATCCATTATGACGGCGTGGGCGTGTACGGTCATAATCATCTGTCGCGCCATCTCGAAATAGTGGGCAATTACAACGACGAGCTACCCAAGGGAGAGACGCTGCGGAACACCATCGTGGCCCTGGGGGTACTCCACGAAAAGCTGGGGCTCGATATCGCCAACCTCCATTTCCACCGTGACTTTTCCAGCAAGTCCTGCCCCGGCTGGGCCATACAAAAGAGCTGGATCATCCCCCAGGTGCAGCGCTGGATCCAAGAATACCGCGCCTCGCGCCAGCCCCAGGTGCCCCCTGTCGATGAGTTGGCCTCGCTGCGGGCGGCCCTCGAGCGCCTCGTCGCCGAGCTGACGGTGGATCCCGACCTCGAGTCGACCCTGACCTCTGCGGCCGAGCAGCGCGGGCTGGTGGGGCCGCTCACCCAGCAGATTCCCGTCGAGATCGACGAGCAGGGCTACATGGTGCAGTTCTTTGTCGAGGCGCTGTTGGCGCCCAGCCACCAGCAGGATGAGGTGCTGTCGTTGGGCGAGTTCGAGCGCGCCCATGAGGCCGAGGAGGACGGGTCTCCGGAGGGGGATGAGCAGGACCCGAAAGAGGATGGCAAGGCGTCATCAAAGCGCTCGCTCCTCTCACAGCGTGTCAAGGCGCCGCCTCACGATCACCACGAGTTCACCGGACGCATTCGCTAACGCATACGCCGGTACGTAAAAGTGTAGCAGCCCCTCACGACATGGATCGTGAGGGGCCGTTGCTTTATCGTGACTCGGTGCATTGCGTCTATTTGCGCCTACCCTGCAGCAGGTTGGCGACCAGGCTCGACATGCACCCCAAGCCCGTGCCGGGTCGGCTCGCGGGGGGATCGGATCCGCCTGGATTGGAGCGGGGCGGGCTGACATCGTTCTGGATGGCGCGCAACGCATCGGCGCGCCCCCGCCCCTGGGCGTACTCGGGCTCGCCCAGGTCGATAGCGGTGGTGATCAGACGTTCCTTGATCTCGTCCGGCGTGAGGTCGGGACCCATTTGCAGGAGCAGCGCGCAGAGACCCGCCGCCATGGGCGTGGCCATGCTCGTGCCTGAGGCCTCGGTATAGTAGGTGTCCACCGGCGTGCCCATGCTGGTGCCTTTGGCGCGTGCGGCAGTGATCAGATGCCCCGGCAGCAGGATATCGGGCTTGGCCCGTCCGTCGGCGGTGGGGCCCCGGGAGGAAAAGGGCGCGGCGACATCCTGGTCGGTGGATGCGCCCACAGTGATGACCATGCGCGCCGCCCCCGGTGAGCCGACGGTGCGGCCGGCGGGACCGTCGTTGCCCGCCGCGGCGCACACGACCACGCCGGCCCCCACGGCCGCATCGCACATTTCGGCCAGAGCGTCGAGGCCATCA
>SKRJ01000019.1 GCA_007118555.1 Anaerolineae bacterium
GAGACGGTTCGAGCCGTGTCGCTCTTTGCCCAGGAGATCATGGGCTCCTTCCTGCGGCTGACGGCGCAACGGGCCCAGTTGGAGGCGCTACAGGAGCGGATCATGATCGCGCAGCAAAAGCTCGACGTCACCTCTGCCGACGATCAGACAGCCATGTCAGAGGCACGGGCCGAGCTGCTGGCTGTCGAGGGTGAGTTTGTCATGGCGCAGATGGAGGTCATGAACAACAGCATGGCCGAGGTGGCCCGGCTGGATGAGCTGCTGGTTCCGGTCATTGGCCAGATGCGCACCGAGCTCGGGCTCGCCTTTGACGAGACGTTTCAGCGCCAACTGGTGCAAGAAGGCCACGAGAAGCTGGCCGCCTTTTTCGGCGAGTTTGCCAGCGGCATGCAATCCTACTATCAGACGGACGAGAGCGAGTAGTCCGGCCATGCAGATCTGGATGCACGTGGTCCTGTTTGGGGTGACGGGCCTGGCGATCTACCTGGGCATCTACCATGGTGTGCCCTGGCTGCTTCGAAGGAACGTGCCGCTCCTGGTCGCCTTTTTTCTCTTTCTCTGGCTGCCCGTCATGCCGCTGCTGCCTCTCTCCCTCTATCTCTATGCAACGGTCGAGGGCGGGCAGCTCTCCCTCGCCGAGGTGGCTCAGCGTTTTCGCCTGACGCCTATCCAGGGTCGCGAGTGGCTCTGGGTTGGGGCGGCGGTGCTGGTCACCGCGCTGGCCGACGAGTTGCTCCAGCCGATCGGCAAGGCGCTTGCCAGGCACAGGTTGTTTGCGCCGCCGTCGTGGCTGCCCGCTCCGTTCAACCCCCTGGCAGAGCTGCGCCTCCCGCCCGTCGATTTCATGGGCGCTCGCCTCAAGGGCAACTGGGCCCTCTTGCTGGCATTCATCCCCCTACACCTGCTGGCCATGTTCAGCGAAGAGATGATGTGGCGGGGCTACCTGCTGCCCCTGCAGATCGAGGCGCTGGGCGGTTGGGCCTGGGTGTTCAACGGCCTCTTGTGGGCCTGGCTGGTACATGCCGTGCTCAAGTGGCACCTCATCGGCATGCTGCCGGGCATGCTGGCGGCGCCGCTGGTCGCCCAGTACACCCAATCCACTACGGCCTCGCTCATCGCTCACGTGGTCCCCAACGCGATGCTGTGGGTGCTCTTGTTGCTGGGGGTGCTGGGGGTACGGGCCCAAGGCTCAGAGCCGGATGAGAGGACGGCCTAGAGATGCGGGGGGCTGCATGATGCCAGCGCATCCGCGTCTGCAGTCATGGTGGTTTGATGATCCGGCCGATCCCGGACGTCTGCCGCTGGATGATCCCGATGTGCAACGCCTGATCGATAAGGTCAGCCCCGGGGCGTGCGCGACGGATCTGGGCGGGGTAATGAGCCTGAACGTGGGGTTGGGCGCGTGTGGGCTGGTAATGCGCGTGCATCAGCCGTTCGTGTCCCGCGCGCGGCTCTTGGCGCTCCAAGCCGTGCGCCAGGCGTTGGATGCCCAGGGCGTCTTGGCGCCCGCTCCGGTCCCCTGGCAGGGAGCCCCCTTGCTTCGGTGTCGCAACCGCTGGGCCGAGCTAGAGACCCTCCTCCCACACCGCCAGCCACCGCGCACGTGGGAGGGTTACACGTGGGTGTTCGGCGCACTGGGCGAGCTGGACGCCGTCCTCGCTGGGCTACAGCTCCGGGTTCCCCAACCCCTGGTGGCGACCTATGCCACGCCGGGCTCGCTGCGCCGCTGGCTCGTCGACACCGAGGAGGCCGTGGCCTCTGACCCACAGGCCTCAGAGAGCGCGGCGCTGCTGCGTACGCTGGTGGGCCGCCTGAGGCGACAATGGGTGCCCGCCAGGCAGCTTCCGATCCAGTATGTACATGGGGACGGAAGCCCACGCAATATCTGCCGGGCCCCGGATGGACGCCCCGTGTACCTCGACTATGGCTTTTTTGCGCGTCGACCGCGTGTCCATGAGCTTGGCTATGCTCTGGCGTTCATGCTCTTTGCCCTGGGCGCCCACGAGTCGCCGGAGCGGTTCGCCTGGAGCCAAATCCAGGCGCTGATCCGCGCTTACGAGTCGGCGGGCAAACCCCTTTCCGCGCCGGAGCGAGCTGCGCTTGCCCCCTATACTGCGGCCATCCCCCTCTATGCCGCAGCGTTGGACGGCTATACCGAGGATCCCGCAGGGCGGCTCTGCGCCCGGCTGCCCTTTTTGCGGCTTAGCGAGTGGCTCCTGACCCACCCCGCTGCCCTGGCAGGGTGAACGCAGGCACTCACATTTGAGGGTACGGCTGTTTTCGCAAAACGGCCCCCTCATGGTATCCTATAGAATAGCCAGTCACCGAGAGAAAGAGTAGAGGTTCGATTTGCTGGAACAATTGGAACATAATGGCGTCATCGTTCCCGATCCGCCCGAGCCACCGGGGCTCTCCATTGTGATTCGTGGCCGGCGGATCGCGCTGACGCCCAAACTCGAAGAGATGGCGCTCGCGTGGGCCCGCAAAAAGGACACGCAGTACGTCAAGGACGAGGTGTTTGTAAGCAATTTCATGCAGGATTTCACCGAGGCGCTGCGGCTCGAGGGGCTGCTGGACGGACTCGAGGACGCGGACGGCGATGATCCTCTGCGCCTCGCTGTCGTCGACTTCAGCGCCTATAACGAGCTGATCGATGAAGAGCGCCGCCAAAAAGAGGCCCTGACCAAAGAAGAGCGCAAGGAGCAGGCGGCGGCCCGCCGCGTCGTCCGCGAGGAGCTCAAGGAGCGCTATGGCTTTGCCATCGTCAACGGCGAGCGGGTCGAGTTGGGCACCTACATGGTCGAGCCCAGCGGGATCTTTATGGGCCGCGGTGAGCATCCTTTGCGTGGTCGCTGGAAGGAGGGCGCCAGCCAGGAAGACATCACCCTCAACTATGGGCCCCATCCGGAGGAGATGGAGGGCAACTGGGCCGAGGTGGTCTGGCAGCCCGAGTCGCTCTGGGTGGCCCGCTGGAAGGACAAGCTCAGCGCCAAGCTCAAGTACATCTGGCTGAGCGACACGGCCCCCATCAAGCAGCGGCGTGAGCTGGAAAAGTTCGATCAGGCGCTACGCCTCGATGGCGGCCGCCTGCGCCGCGTCCGGGCCACCATCGAGGAGAGCCTGGGCGCTGAGGGCGCACGCGAACGCATGGTCGCCACGGCCTGCTACCTGATCGACATCCTGTGCCTGCGTGTGGGCGACGAAAAGGAGGCTGATGAGGCCGACACCGTCGGCGCCACGACGCTGCGTCCCGAGCATGTGACGTTGCATGACGATGGCAGCGTCGAATTCCGCTTTCTGGGCAAGGACTCGGTCGAGTGGCACAAGACGATCGAGCCGCCTCGGGTGGTGTACGACAACCTGGCGGAACTGATTCTGCACGCCCGTCCCTCGAGTACCGCTGCCGATAGCGACAATGGGCGCTGCCTGCCGCAGCTCTTTCCCAATGTGACCAGCCAGAAAGTGAACGCCTTTCTCTCGGACATCGTGCCGGGGCTCTCGGCCAAGATGTTCCGCACCTACCACGCCACCAAGGTGGTGGAAAAGAGCCTGAACCTGTCCAAGATCCAGCCCGAGCACCCCGAGTATCGTAAATGGAAGGCGGCGAGCATCGCCAACCTGCGGGCGGCCGAGCTGTGCAACCACACCAAGCAGGCGACCGGCAACTGGGAGCGCACGCAGGAGCGTTACGAGGAGCGGATGGCCCGCGCCAAGGAGCGCATCGCCAAGTATCGGGCCCAGGTCCGCGACTATCGCAAGCGGCTGGAGGATCTCAAGGTAGAGGCGGGCGAGGCCGAGGAAAAGGCGCCCAACCCCGAACGCAAAACCGTCGTGCGCCAGCGCTATGCCAAGCGGCAGGCGACGGCCCGGCGCCGCATCGAGGCCGCGCGCGGACGGTTGGGGCGCGCACGCGACGCCCTGGGCAAGATCGAGGCCCAGTACGATATCGCCCGGCGCAAACGCTACTGGAACCCCACCACAAGTCTAAAGTCCTATGTGGACCCACGCGTCTATCAGCGCTGGGGGCAAAAGGTGGACTATGATGTGCTCAACAGCTTTTACCCCGCCACCCTGCGCCGCAAGTACGCCTGGGTGCAGGATCTGATCGATGACGAACTGTTGGACAGCGATCTCGAAATCCGGCCCAGCCTGCCCACCGATCTGATTGCCATCATGGACTTTTTGTACGTGGCGCTGGACGAGGGCATACTCAGCAGCCTGCCCCAGGAGCCAGAGGCGCTGGCCGAGCGCCTCATGCCCAACCTCGAGACCGGTTGGCGTGAGACCGTGATTGTCGTAGACGACGAGGATCAGGTGGTGGGCCTGGGCTCGTTGGGGCCGGTGCGGATCGAGGGAGAACAGCCGCTGATTGATTGTCTGGCGGTGCTCCATCCCGACTATCGGGACGAGGACACGGCGGCGGCCCTGGGCGCTGAGCTGGCGCGGCGGTTTGAACGCTTTGTGCTCCAGTATCCGCGCAAGCGATCCGAAGAGCCCTATGCCCTCTCGCCCTGCGAAGCCGATTGGTGCGCCTGCGCCCCCGGCGTCGCCGAGCATCTGGGGCTGGACGAGCAAGAGTCCGTGGCGGAGGAGTTGGCGAATCCGGAATAGGCGGTGCCAGCATTTGATGCTTGCCAGAGGCAGGCCATGTCACCTATACTGGTGAGTAGAGACATGGGCCTGCTCATTACTATCACTAGAGGGATGATCCCATGCCCCATGCAATTTGCCCGCAGTGTGATGAACAGATTCGCTTTGAGGAGACCCCGGATATCGGGGACATTGTGCGCTGCCCGACCTGTGACACGCGCCTGGAGGTCGTCGATCTCAACCCCATCGAGCTGGATTGGCCCTGGGAGGGTGAGGAGATCGACGACGACGAGGACGAAGACGAGTTTGGCGAGGGGTTCGAGTTGTGGGATGGGGACGATGTAGAGCCCGATGACATCGACGATCTGGACGATGATGACGATGATGATCTGGGCATCGAGCTATCATCGTGGGACAACTGGGACGACGAGGACTTTACTTTTTCGCGCATCAAGCATCTCGACAACTAGCCCAGAGCCCCCAGTGTCAGACGGCTCACGCAGCGATCGCGCAAGAGCGTGATCTCTTCAACGAGGCGGACCAGCACCCGCTCCTTGGCTTGGGCGGGTAGGGCCGCCTCGTTGGCGTGCAGGGCGATATGGTCCCAGATCTCGAGCTCGGGCCGCAGGGGCACGCTGACCTGGTCCTGTCGTCCCCAACTCTTGGCCAGGTCCAGCATGTGCCCCGCGATCCCCGCTGCCATCGCCTCGCTCGCCACCCGGTTGTCCTCCAGCATGCGCGAGAACCGCTGCCCCATCGCCTGCGACGCCGCCACATCCTCGGCCTCCGCATAGGCATCATGGGCCTCGGAGGCGACGCTGACATGGGTATGCCGGTAGCGCCCCCATCCATAGGCGGCCTCGCGTATCTCGTTCGCGGTCCCGATCTCGGCCGACGATTCCTGTGAGGCGGGGTAGCCCATTACCTGCAGCGTATCGTCAGCCGCGGGTCGCGCCACGGCGCACCCCAGGCGCAATAGGGCCCGCATCGCCGTCAGCGCACTCTGGTGGGGATGCAGGCCGAAATGTGGCAACACGGCCTCGACGCCCGGCGCGTCGGCGACCTCGATCCGCAGGCCCACCCGGCCACCGATCTCGGCCAGCAGCCACGCAATGGTGCGGTGATACCATTCGATCGACTCGACCGGCCGCCAGAGGGCCAGCAGCCCATAGGCGTCCAGCGCCTCGAGGCGCAGACGTCCCGCCCCGTGCCCCTCGCTCATCGTGGCCGTGGTGACATAATAGTTGGGCGTATCGATGGTCTCGACGCCCGCCGCCGTCCGATAGCCGCGCCGCAGGCGCACTGCCGACAGCGGCTTGACGGGGCGGGCCGCCGAATCGGCATGGCCCGGGTTGCGATAGGCCAGCGTGGGGTCCAACAGCTCTACGGTGAGGCTGCCGGGCTCGTCGCGCTCTGCAACGCGCCGTGCCGAGAGCACATCGACGGGCCCCAGGCTCATCCACTCGTAGAGCTGCTTGTCGAACAGCGGCGCGCGCACGAGCCGGCGGCGATGGCCGGCATAGACCGTCTTGGTGGCTCCGTCATAGGCCAGATGCCAGCGCTGCGCCGATACATCCGCCTCAGCCAGGGGACAGATCTGACCAAAATGCTGGGCGTTATCATCCCGCGCCACCGCGCTCACCGGCAGGCCCCAGCCGTGGAGCGGGCCCGTGTGACGTTCCACCCAGGTGGCCACAATCCCCAGATCAAAGAGGCGCGTGAGGCTCGGCAAGACGATGGCGGCCACATCCGAGCCGCCCTGGTCGCCGCCGGGCGCCAGCGGACGGGCCGTCGTAAACGTTGGCACCGGCTCTTTGCTGTCGAACTCGACCTTGAAGAGCTGCCCTCGACTGCTGTACAGGATATGACCCCACTGGGCGTCCGCATCATAATAGACCGCCACTCCCTGGGGCTGGGGCGTCGTCACACTCAATAGCGTATAGGGCCCCGTCCACATGGCGCCCGTTCGATGATAGGCATGCAGCTGATCCTCCAGTATCAGGGCCCAGTCGCCCCAGGCGGCAAGCCAGGGCGCCTGTCCGGCGGTATGCATCACATGTGACGGCGACCAGGTGACCCCATCGTCGGTCGAGATGCGGGCCATGACCTGATGCGCTGTGGCGCCCTCGTACAGCAGGAGCCATGTGTAGGGCGCCATCCAAGACACGGCCACATCGCAGGCATACTGGGCATCGCTGGCCGCCAGCGTCCACGCCTCCCAGGCTGCAGGGTCGTGATGGGCCCACACCCGCACCGTCCAGATCTGGCCGGCGTCGTCCGAGACGGCCCGCAGCGTGATCGAGCCATTGTTGAACTGGGCCACGCGCCCCACGTCGGGGCCTGCAGGCCAGTCGTGCAAAATGCTCCAACGAAGACGGCGATCCTCGACGATGGCCTGGATGATCGGCTCGTTCGGCGTGGACTGGGCAGCTTCCCGCAGCGTCTGTGTGATCGGTTGCATGGCGCCTCTTTATCCTGTAGCGGTGAACGGTCGCGACCTATTCCGGGGCGGGGCCGGGCAGCGCCAGCACCGACAGATGCACGCCCGCTGGCATGACCTGATCACCCGCCTGTTGCTGCATAAAGCCGATCTCGAACGAGTACGTGTCGGGCGGATAGGTCTCCACCGTGCCATAGCCCAGCCCCAGTTGGTACCAGGTGCCCGCGGTGGCGTTGCCCACGATGCACGTCGGGCCGATGGGCTCTCCATCGAGCAACGTGCGACAGATCAGGTTCCACGCCCGGTTGTTCTGCGCCACATAGGCGCCGGTGAACAGCACCCAAAAGCGGCTGTGGACCGCGACGGTCAGCTCGACCGAGAGGTAGGGGTGGGCGACATAGACCATGTTCGCGGGGGCGGTGATGGTGTGGAACGCGCCATAGTCGTCGGCGCCCGATAGCGGATAGCTCGCCGGCTCGCCATAGGGCGCCAATAGCACCTGGCCCACATCACCAAACAGCAGCACCAGCGCTCGCGTGCCCGCCGGCAGCAGCTCGCCCGGCACGTCGCTGCTCACCGGCACGTCCTGCAGGCGCGCCGTCGGATGCCCCAGGGGGCGCACCGTGGCCGTGTGGGCCACCGGGTCGTAGGCCTCGATCAGGGCGCGGATGATCCTTGTCTCGCTCATAGAGCCTCCTTGGCGGAACGCCGGGGTCTGCCTTCGCACCTGCTCATGCCATCCCTCCCCTATAGCAGATCCCACGAGACGCGGGCGTCGCCGCTTGAGATCCGTCTGTGTCGCATGGCGTCCCAGGCTCGATCGGCCAGGGCCTGGCGGGCGTTGGCCCAGGCCAGTAGTTGCTGCGGCGTCCAACCGCTGACATTGACCTTGCCGATGGCGGCCTGGCAGCGCTGCATGGCCGCGGAGGCCGTCGCCAGCAGCACGATCAGCTCCACGCCCGTGGCATCCAGCGTCGTGGTTTCAGCCCCGTCCAGCTCGGCGATGGTATGCGGACGCAGGTAGAACAGGCGCAACCGCGTGGCCGGGGTGCCCCGGGGCGGATCGGTCGTGTCCAGGTAGAGGGTGTCCCGATC
>SKRJ01000331.1 GCA_007118555.1 Anaerolineae bacterium
CATGACAGGAACAGAGGAAAGCCCAGGTAGCCGATGATGCTGATGGGGATGGTAAAGGCCATGATGAGTAGCAGACACTGCATCACGGCGTTGTCGGCCCTCTCCTGATCATGGGCGCCGACATAGCGGGCCACCACGGCCATGCCGCCCATGGAAAGCCCCATCATGGGCGAGATCAAGACCAGGCGCAGGGCCGTGCCCATGGCCACCGCAGGAATGGCCATGCTCCCCACCTGCCCCATCCAGTAGGTGTCCAGCAGCCGGACGATGCTGTGGATAAAGGTCTCGGCCGAGGAGGGCAACGCCAGGCTCAGCATCTGTCGGGGCACATTGCCCACGGTCAACTCGCGGGCTCTGGTAGGAATCGCCTCGTTTGCTGGCTGTGCAAGCTCTGTCCGCATCTGCATTACCTCCGCCAGGATGCCACGATTCTAGTCCGATTTTGCGTACTGGGCCAATGGCCACGCCCTTGGAGCTGGGGGGGATGCGGCGGATTTCGTCGCTTTCGGCCGTCGAAAAGACTCGCGTATAATACCCTTATGCGATAGCTGGAAAGAGAGCAGAACGTTTGAACCGCGTGGGCTATGTCTACGACCCAATATACCTCGACCATATCACGGGCAACCATCCGGAGAACCCCAGCCGCCTCGAGGCGGTGAGGGAGTATCTGGCCGCGACCGGCATTTTGCAGCGTCTGGTTCCGATCCCCGCCATGGCCGCCACCGAGCAGGACCTGCTGCGCGTGCACACCGAGCGCATGGTGCGTCAGGTCGCCAATCTTTCGGGCCGGGGCGGCGGTCGCATCGACATGGACACCCTGGTGAGCAGCCGATCCTACGAGGCGGCGCTCTATGCGGCGGGGGGCACCATGGCCGCGGTGCAGGCCACCGTGGACGGCCAGGTGGATGCCGCGTTCGCCCTGGTGCGCCCCCCCGGACACCATGCCACGCCCCGCCAGTCGATGGGGTTCTGCCTGTTCAACAATGTGGCCGTGACGGCGCGCTGGGCCCAGGAGGTGCTGGGCATCCGGCGCATCGCCATCGTGGATTTCGATGTGCACCATGGCAACGGCACCGACGACGAGTTCGATGCGGACCCCGATGTCTTGTTCATCTCCACCCACGAGTACCCGCTCTATCCCGGCACAGGCGATTGGCGCAGGCCCACCCACGTGCGCGGTCCGAACAACAACCTGAACATCCCGCTGCCTGCGGAAACCGATGACGATGGCTACATGCAGGTGTTCCGCGCTTTGGTCGAGCCGGCCCTGCGTCGCCACAAGCCGGAGCTGCTTCTCGTGTCCGCCGGATACGATGGCCACTGGGCCGATCCGCTGGCCTGGCAGATGCTGTCGATCCAATGCTACTATGACATTGCCGCCTCGCTCTATGCCCTCAGCCAGGAAATTTGCCCAGGCAGGCTGGTATTTGTCCTCGAAGGCGGATATGATCTGGATGTGCTGTCGGCCGGCGTTGCATCGTCCTTTGCCGCGATGCTGGGGCTGCCGTTTGACGATCCACTGGGCCCTGCCCGCAAACAGGGCGTGGCCGTTGATCGACTGATCCGGCGCCTCGCCGAGTGGCACATGCTCGACGGTTCCAACGCCGAACCTGCCTCCCCTGACACCCGATCGTCCGACGCTACCTAGAAGGAGCCATTATGCCCCGTACGCCCGTCGCACAGTTGAGCATCAACGCCAATCTGCGGAGACAGCCCTTTTTGCTGCGCGAGAAATCGATCACTACCACCCGTTCTGGCTCGGACCTTGTGCGATTTGTCCTGGCCGATCGCTCGGGCTCGATTCCTGCCGTGATGTTCGACACGGCGTCCTACCTGTATGATTCGCTGGAGCCCGGCCAGGGGGTCGAGATCAGCGGCCGAGTGGAGGATTTCCGAGGCTCCCTCCAGATCAAGGTCGAGCACATCACACCCGCCGACCTGGGCGACCTGTCCGATTATGTGCCCGTGGCGACGCGCCCCATCGAGGAGATGAAGCAGGAGCTGGATGGTCTGCTGGCCGGCATCCGGCAGCCCGATCTCAAGCGCCTGCTCAGGGCGATCTTTGGCGATCAGGCGCTGTACGACGGGTTCTGCCGCGCGCCCGCCGCCAAGTTCTTTCACCATGCCTGCCTGGGCGGCCTGCTGGAACACACGCTTGCGGTAGCTCGCCTGGTGGATACGGCGGCCTGGCTCTATCCCGAGATGGATCGCGATCTGGCCATGACGCTGGCCCTACTGCATGATCTGGGCAAGATCCGTGCCTATGATCACCAGAGCTTTGATCTCACCCACGAGGGTGCTCTGTTGGGGCATCTGTACATGACGGCATCCACCGTCGAGCGTACCCTCGAGGGACTGGAAGACTTTGACCAGGAACTGGCGCGGCTGGTCATCCATGGCCTGCTGGCCCACCATGGGCGTCTCGAGCACGGCTCTCCGGTGGTGCCCATGACCCTCGAAGCGATTGTTACGCATCAGGCCGACAACATGGACGCCAACGCGCGCGGCGCCATCGACCATCTGGCGCGCGCGGACATCGAGACCGAGGCCTTTACCGGTTGGAGCGACATGCACGAGACGCGCCTGTACCGCTATGGTTATGGCGACTCGAACAACAGGAGCCGCTAGGCGCAGTTCACAAGCCGCCAGACACGGGAATCGCCGCGCCGTTGATCTCTTCGCCGACCGGGCCACAGAGCATGAGCATGATCTCGGCGAGCGCCTCGGGGGACACCCAGTTCGAGCGATCCTGGCTGGGCCTGGTGCGGCGGTTTCGGGGCGTGTCGATCGTCCCCGGCAAGAGCACGTTCGAGCGGATCCCTTGCGCCCCGTATTCGACGGCGGTGGAGCGCGCCAGAGCCACCAGCCCGCTCTTGCTGACGTTGTAGGCCACCTGACGGGCCCGAAAGTCCTCCACCGCCATCGAGGCGATGTGGACGATGCGGCCATCGCCTGCCGCCAGCATCTGCGGCAGAACCGCCTGCGTGATGTGGATGGCGGTGATCAGATTCATGTGCAGCATCTCATCCCATTGCGCCTGCGTGACGTCGGCCAGCCCCACGCCGCCAGCCCAGCCCCCCGCCAGGTTCAGCAGGCCATCAATGCGCCCCCAGGCATCGATCACGCTCTGTACCAGGGCGCCGGTCTGTTCGCGATCCAGCAGATCGGCGGCATGCACCAGAGTACGATCGGACTCGCCCTCCAGCGTAGCGGCCAGCTCCTCCAGTGCCTCCGTGTTGCGGCCGGTCAGGGCCACCCGATAGCCTGCGTGGGCAAAGACCGGAGCCGTGGCATGGCCCAGCCCACCGCTGGCCCCCGTGATAAGAACGACCTTGTCCTGCATAGCGCACCTCCCCGGCATCGTGCTTTGGACTCTTGTGACTGTCTCTATTCTAGATCAGGTCAGCATGCAGCGCCAGACCGCTTTCGTCTTTTCCTTGCCTTGGCGCTCCGGTTGTCCTGATAACGCTGTTGACCGCTTTGACGGCGCTTCCACCACACGGTAGAATCCGATTGCGTCGAGCTCGGAACTGCCCACGAGCTTGCGCCAGTACACCTCAAGGGAGTGTTATAGAATGACCAGCCGCGCGCGAGTGGCCGTGCTCAAGACGAGTCCCGAGACTGTTCTACAGGATTATGATCGCCTGTTCACCCTGGCAGAGGCCGAACGCTACCTGCCCCAGGATGACACCGTGATCCTCAAGGACAATATCTCGTGGCATTACCCGCTACCCAGCGCGAACACCACGCCCTGGCAGCTGGAGGGCACCATCCTGGCGCTGCAAGAGCGGGGCTATGAGAATCAGGTGTGCGTCCAGAACCGCACGGTGGTGACAAACGCCTTCAAAGGCGAGGATCTCAACAACTATGTGCCGATCTTTCGCCGCTACAACATCCCTGTGCTGTACAATTTCAAGGACTGTGACATCAAGTGGGAGTTCTACGAGCCCCAGGCCGAGATGAACGTCCTGCCGCAGATCTACCCCGAGGGGATCATGATCCCCGAGTATTTCAAGGGCAAGAGCATCGTGCATCTGCCCACCGTCAAGTGCCATATCTATACCACGACCACGGGCGCCATGAAGAACGCCTTTGGCGGCTTGCTCAACACCAAGCGCCACTATACCCACTCGTGGATTCACGAGACGTTGGTGGATCTGCTCAAGATCCAGCAAGAGATTCACAGCGGCATCTTTGCCGTGATGGACGGGACGACAGCCGGCAACGGCACCGGCCCCCGCATCATGGACCCGGTGGTCAAGAATGTGATTCTGGCCAGCGGCGATCAGGTGGCCATCGATGCTATCGCCGCCAAGCTCATGGGCTTTGACCCGTTCGACATCGGCTATATCCGCCTGGCTCACGAGCAGGGTCTGGGCGTGGGCGACCCCCGCGAGATCGAGGTGGTGGGCGATGATATCGCGGGAGAGAACTGGGGCTTTCGCGTCGGCGTGAACTTTCACCGCGCCATGGGCTGGCTCTCCTGGTACGGACCCACCAAGGTCCTGCAAAAGCTGCTCTTTCGGACGCCTCTGGTGCATGGAACCACCTTCATGTCCGAGGCCTATCACGACTATTACCGCTGGCCCCTGAAAGAGCGCCATGTATATGATCATTGGCGCGAGACAACGACGTGGGGCCGGCTCTTTGACCGGTATCTGCAACAGGGGCATCTTCGCTAGACAGAGGCGTTGGCGAACTGCCAGGATCGAGTGTGTCATGGCGACCTTGAGCCGCCGCAGGTTCATCAAGCGCATGCTCGGCACCGCCGCCGCCAGCTTGACGGCAGCGGTGACGGGTGGCTGTCGTATGCAAGAGACCCAGGAACCGCCGCCCGATCCGCAGCCTGCGCCCACCAGTACGCTGCCCACCGCCGCGACTCCCCTCGTCGCCGAGATCCCCCGCATCATCGAGCCCACCCCGTCGCCAAGGTCCCCCGCGCGGACCACGCCCTTTACGATGCCATCGCCTGGCACGGCCACAGCCACCCCCGCCCCTGTTCCGCCTGTAACTCTGCGTGCCGACGTTCTCAACTATGGGTGGACCCGACTTGCCCAGCAGATGACCGAGACCTTTCAGGACGCCCACCCCCAGATCACTCTCCAATGGCGCAGTGTCTCGGATTGGCGCGACTATCCCGACCGGGTGGCCATTCTGCGGGCATCGGGCCAGTTGGGCGATCTCATCGAGTCGCCCTGCGCGACCCTCACGGCTGCCTGGGCGCTGGATGGGCTGGCAGCCGACCTGACCCCTCTGATCGAGGCCGATGGCTATGATACGAGCAGCCTCTTTGCCGGGGCCATGGCCGCCTTTGCCCGGGATGGCCGACAGGTGGGGCTGCCCCTGGTGGCACACGGTAGCGAGCATCTGCTGCTATACGATGAGGAACTGCTGGCGGGGGCCGGCGTATCGACGCCGGGCGAGATCGCGACGCTCGATGACCTGGCGAACATCGCCCAAGCGGTGGGGCACCGTGGTCACGGGCTATGGGGGCATGTTCTCCCCACGCGCCTGCCAGATGCCTTTCCTCTCCTGCGCGCCTTTGGGGCCGACCTTTTCGACGGGACGGGCGCCCGCTGCACTCTGGATGCGCCCGAGGGCCGCGCTTTTCTCGTGTGGCTGCATCACCAGATCGTCCAGGCGCGGGCGGCGCCGTCGGCTCGCGAGATCGAGCGGGGGCCCACGGCCATGTGGCAGGCCGGGCGGGTTGCCATGCTGCACACCAATCTGCGCCATGCGGTAGCCCTCCAGGACATGCAACCCGAGCGCCAGATCGGGGTCCTGCCCCTGCCGCCCATGCCCGAGAGCGCGCGAGCACCGGCGGTCATGGCCGGTGTTGGCTACTGCATTCCCGCCACGAGCCGCCAGGCCGTAGCGGCGCTCCAATGGATCAAGTTCATGCTGCGCGACGAGGTGGGCGTGCGCCTGTTCGCAGAGGGCCATGCCGAGCCGGGCAGCCGCATCTCGTGCTGGAGCGATCCCCAGGTGCAGAGCCGGTTCGCCGCCAGCGCTCCGATCGCCGAGGTGCTGAGGCATGCGGCGCCTGAACGCATACCGGCCAATCTGGCCACAGAGCGCTGCTATCGGGTATGGAACGCCCATGTGCCGCGGATGCTGGATGGCGCCCTTTCGCCCGATGAAGCGGCGTCTCGGATTGCGGTCGCCATACGGGAGATCATTGGCGAGGAGCCCCCGACCGACTAGGGAGGCGAGGCCCTCGTGCCCCACTCGATACCGCTCTGGGCGCCCAAGGCGATTCGGATCATGCGGCCCCAGAACGAACTGTTGACGGTCCTTGTTTGCTCATGGTGAGTTCAGACCGATGGGTCTGAGTGTAGCCGCCTCGGCTTGGGGCGAGGAACATACCAAGAAGGTGCCCTCCGCGCATCGAAGAAGGTGATAAAAAAGGCCGTCCGTGGGCACTCGGACCCATGGACGGCCTGGGACCGACGCGTTATGACTCGCGCTCCAGGGCGACCTGGCAAAAGTCCGCAAACAGGGGATGCGGCCGGTCGGGGCGCGTCTTGAACTCGGGGTGGAACTGGCTACCCACCATCCAGGGATGGTCGGCCAGCTCGGCCATCTCGACCAACTGACCGTCGGGTGAGACACCGCTCCAGACAAGGCCGGCCCTTTCCAGCTCGTCACGAAACTGGTTGTTGATCTCGTACCGATGGCGGTGGCGCTCCTCGATACTCTCCATGCCATAGGCCGCATGGGCCCTCGTCCCCGGCTTGAGGACGCAGGGATAACTCCCCAGCCGCATCGTCCCGCCCTTGTCTTGGATACCGCGCTGTTCGAGCATCAGATCGACGACGGGATAGGGCGTGTCGTCGGCAAACTCGGCGCTGTTGGCGAGCGCATTGGCAAAGACCTGCCGGGCGAACTCGATGATCATCACCTGCAGCCCCAGGCACAGGCCCAGGTAGGGGATCTTGTTCTCGCGGGCATAGCGGGCCGTGGCGATCATGCCCTCGACGCCGCGCGGCCCAAAGCCACCGGGCACAACGATGCCATCGGCGGCCCGTATCTCGTCGGATATTCCGTTCCCCTCGATCTCCTCGGCGTCGATCCAGTCGACGGCCAGGCGCGCGCCATGGGCCGCGGCGGCGTGCACCAGAGCCTCGTGCACGCTGAGATAGGCGTCGCGCAGCCCGACGTACTTGCCCACCAGGGCGATGCGTAGCTCGCGCTGGGGGTTGAGCAGACGAGTCACCACCTGCCCCCACCCGTTCATGTTGCTGGCGGCCTCTCCCAGGTGCAGGCGCCGCATCAAATAGTCGCCCAGGCTATGGTTCTCCAGGGTCAGGGGCACCTGGTAGATCGTATCGGCGGTCTCGAGGGGGATCACCGCCTCGCGCGCGACGTCGCCAAAGAGAGCGATCTTGTCCAGCAGATCCTCATCGATGGGGTGATCCGAGCGACACATGAGCACGTCGGGGCTGATCCCGATACCGCGCAACTCGCGCACACTGTGCTGGGTGGGCTTGGTCTTGAGCTCGCCCGTGGCCGCAATAAAGGGCACGAGCGTCAGATGCACATAGCAGGTATTCTCGATGCCCACATCGCGCCGCATCTGGCGGATGGCCTCCAAAAAGGGCAGGCTCTCGATGTCGCCTACGGTGCCGCCGATCTCGACAATGACCACATCGGCGTCGGCCTCTTCCCCCACCCGATGGATGCATCGCTTGATCTCATCGGTGACATGGGGGATCACCTGGACCGTGCCTCCCAAAAAGTCGCCGCGCCGCTCCTGATGAATGATGCGGGCATAGATCTGCCCGGAGGTGACGTTGGCGTGACGGGTCAGGAACACATCGGTAAAGCGCTCATAGTGGCCCAGATCGAGGTCCGTCTCGGTGCCATCCTCCAGAACAAACACCTCTCCATGCTGAAAAGGAGACATGGTGCCTGGGTCCACATTGAGGTAGGGATCGAGTTTCTGCAGGGTGACGTTGACGCCCCGCGCCTTGAGGATACGTCCGATCGATGCTGCGGCAACACCTTTGCCCAGCGAAGAGAC
>SKRJ01000353.1 GCA_007118555.1 Anaerolineae bacterium
GTCAGGATGGGCTATACGCGGCGAGAGGCCGTGCTCATACTCTATCTCGTGGGCTGCGCCCTGGGGGTACTGGCAATGTACCTCACCCAGTCATCGCCAAGAGAGGCCTGGGTCGTCGGCGGACTGATCCTCGCTGCAGCGCTGGTCGCGATGTTGATGCTGGAGCGCCGAAAGGATGCGCCCGCAGAGGCGGCTACAGCCGCCGCGCCCGAATCACATCCGTCTTCGCCAGGAGGAGATCTATGAGTAAAAGGAGAAAGCAAAAGGAACGCGCCCGTCAACTCAAAAAGGCCCGGCAGTCGGGCTCGAACTCGAACCGACGCAGATCGTCGCGCAACACGCAGGGCCCGTCGCCCGAGACTCGCCGCCTTGCTACGGCGCTTGTCTGGGCAGGCCTGGCCGCCATTCTCGTGGCCGCCGTGGTCGCGGTCTACTATTTCGCCGTCGTGCGTCCCAACTTGCCGCTCTTGAGCGATGCCTTGCCCACAGAGGAGGAAACTATGCCCCAGTCGCAACAGTGGAACGAGCCCCCGGCCATGGCCCTGACGCCGGGCGCCGACTACTCGGCCATCATACGTACGGAAAAGGGCGACATCCACGTGGATCTCTTTCAGGATGAGACGCCCATTACCGTCAACAACCTGGTGTTTCTCGCACGCAATGGTTACTATGACGACGTGACCTTCCACCGTGTGCTGCCTGGCTTTATGGCCCAGACCGGCGACCCCACCGGCACCGGAGGTGGCGGGCCTGGATACACCTTCCCGGACGAGTTTGACCCCTCGCTACGCCACGATAGCGCCGGCACGCTGTCGATGGCCAACCGTGGACCGAACACCAATGGCAGCCAGTTCTTTATCACCTATGCGCCGACGCCGCATCTCGACGATGCGCACACGGTGTTTGGCCGCGTGACCGAGGGCATGGACGTGGTCGAGTCGCTCACACCGCGCAACCCGTCGACGGAGCCCAATGCGCCCGCCGGCGATCGCATCATCACCATCGAGATCATCGAGCAGTAATGGCCACCCGAGAGCACGTGGCCGCCGAGAGCGTCGAGAGACCCGAGAGCACGGACAGCACCTGGCTCCAAAAGTATGGACCGCGCGTGCTGGCGCTCCTGTTCTCCCTCGGCGTGACGACGCTGATCCTGATCTTTCGGGAGCACCTGCTGGCCCTCGGGGCCTATGGCTATCTGGGCGTGTTTCTCATCGCCATGCTGGGGACCGCCACGGTGATCCTTCCCGTGCCGAGCCTGGCCATCGTTTTTGCCGGTGGTGGCGTGCTCAACCCGCTCCTGGTGGGGCTCGTGGCCGGCCTCGGGGAGCCTATCGGCGAGCTGACGGCCTATCTGACCGGCTATGCGGGCAATGTCGTGGTGGAGGACAGCGAGCGCTTTGAGCGCATCCGCAGTTGGATGGAGCGGCGCGGCTTTGCGACCCTGTTCGTGCTCTCGGCCATCCCCAACCCCCTGTTCGACTGGGCGGGCATTGCGGCGGGCATGTTGCGCTTTCCCGTGCCTCGCTTTTTGCTCGCCTGCTGGATGGGCAAGACCATCAAGGCCATTGCCATCGCCTATTTGGGCGCTGTATCGATCACCTGGTTCGATCAGGTGATCCAGTGGTTTGGTCAGTTGTTTGCCCGATAGTCTGCGCGGCGCAGTGGCGCCCCACGTACACCCCCAAGAGATCGTTGAGGGAATCATAGATCCGCTGGCCCTGTGGGTCGCCATACCGGCGAGCCAGCGCCAGCGGATCTGCGCAATAGATCGTGTCCAGCCCCAACGGCTCGGCGCGCTCCAGACGCGCCAGGATGGCTGTCACGCCGTCGGCGCCAAGATCGCCCAGCTTCCACCAGGGCTCCAGAGTGCCGATGTTGGTGTGGACGCTCCCGTCGGGCAGGACGTAGAACACGAGCCGCGAGGGCATTGCATAGGCAAAGGGCCTGGGCACCTGGCCACGTTCGCCCTGTCCCCAGAGCGCATCCAGCCACTGCGCCTCGGTCTGCCAGAGGCGCTCGCGCCCCAGATAGGCGCAACTCGCCTGCACCAGCGCCGGCGGCAAATCGGCCACCTCCTCGAGACGGGGGCGCAGATCCTCGATCATGCGCGCCTCGCCATCGGGGGTGGGTGTGTGCATAAAGAGCTGGAAGGGATGCCCAATGGCCTCTGTGCGCTCACGCAGCCGCAACTTCTCCGCCAACCGCAGCAGATCGTCGAGCTCGGGCAGGAGCCGCCTCGTCACAAAGACCTGCCACCGGGGCGCGATACCATGGGCCAGCAACTGCTCGGTCGCGGCGAGGCAATCGTCGAAAGCGCCCTGGCGACGATAAAACCAATCCTGCGTCGCCCTCATGCCGAAAAAGGTTATCTGGCAGGCTCGGGTTCCGATCTCTCGCGCCCAGGGCGCATAGGTGGGATCACGGGCCAGCCGATAGATGCTGAGAAGCGCAAATCGGTCGGGCGGCCCGTCGCCGAGCTCTTGCTCCAGGGCATATAACCCGCGATAGTCTCTCGCCAGATCCGGCTCGCGCACCCATGACGAGACCTTGATCTCGTCAAAGAACGGCCGAGCCTCGTCTGTGCGACTATAGGCGCGGAACTGGGCCACGGCCCAACGCAGGTCGTCGGGCTGCAGGGTGGCGCCGCTCGCCTGACCCAGATAGCAGTGGCGACAGCGGTTGGGGCACCCGGCCATGTCCAGTGCCACCGTAATGTGGCGGGGCAGTTCGATGGTGGCCGGGGTATCGGAGGCATTGTGCGGTGGAGGCGCGGCGCTCATAGGCGGTGAATCGCCTCATAATCCACACGGGCCTGCGCCAGAGCTGCCTCGACAGCCTCTCGCTCGCCCCACGCGAAACGCACGGCAATCCCACAATTGCTGGACAACTCGCGTGGTACCGGAATGAGGCGGATCTGTACGTTCGCCTCCAGCAGTATCTTTTCGCTGCGCAGCGCCGCCGCCGTGCTGGGCAGCAGCACCACTCCGTAATCACTCACGTTCGCCCTCCCCGGATGGTGACCCCACGAGTATAGAGAAGATTGGCGAGCGAGCCAACCAGGGCTGCCCATGCCAAAGGACGCTCGCTGCAGTGATAGCTGCGGATTGCCTGTGCCGGTTTGGTAGAAGCTGCGATAGCGGGTATCATGGCTGCTGTCATAGCAACTGCATGTCACGGGAAGGATCGAGATGCCTGCATCCGTCGACCGCATCATGGCTGATCTTCGGCGCGAGGTACAAAAGTACGCTCTGGTGGATGAGCCCAGTGCGCAGAGCGAAGGAGAGGCCGGTTCCATCGCTCTATTGCGTCGTACGCAGTGGGTCAGCAGCCACCTGCCTTTGGGCTGGCCTGTGATGACGGGTAATCCATGGCAACGAGGCATCCTCTACACCAAAAAGGTGGTGCGGCGTCTCTTGCGCTGGTACATCAACCCTATCGTCGATCAGCAGAATCAGTACAACAAAGCGGCTACCGATCTGATCGCCGATCAGCACAAGAAACTCGTCGCGATGCAGGAGCGATTTGTCGAGCTGGAGGAGGATCTCGAGGACGCCCGTCGCGCCATCGAGACGCTTCAGCGGCAGGTCGCGACATTGCGCGATCGCTAGTTTCCGTGACGGCGCCCGTTCTTACTATGGGCCGAATCCCCAGGGGGTACCTTTGTGGCACAGCGTATATTAGTCTGTTCCGGATACGCACCCTTTGTCCATGGGGGCGCGGAACGGATGATGGAAGCCTTAATTGAGCAATTGGAGCAACGAGATCACGAGGTGGCCGCGGTGCGCGTGCCCTTTGTGTGGCAGACACCCGATCAGGTGGTCAAGAGCTATGCCGCCTGGCGCCTGCTGGACCTGGCGCAGATCGAGTCGCGCCGGGTGGATATGGTGATTGCGCTCAAGTTCCCTGCCCATGTCCTTCCTCACGATAACAAGGTCGTGTGGCTGATACAGCAGTTCCGCCAGCTCTATGACCTGTTCGGGACACCCTACAGTCCCTATGATCGCACCTCGGAGGAGGACATCTCGCTGCGCGACACTATCCAATCGATGGATACCCGCACAATGGGCGAGGCCCGCCGGCTGTACGGCATCTCGGACAATGTCGTCCGCCGCCTGTCCGACCATAACGATCTGTCGGCGCGCGTTCTCTATCCGCCGCCGCCCCTGGATGGCCAGTTTCAGGCCGGCGACTATGGCGATTACGTCTTTTCGTTGAGCAGGCTCGACGAGCTCAAGCGGGTCGAGTATCTGGTCGAGGCCATGAGCCTCGCGCGGACCCCCGTGCGCTGCAAGATCGCCGGGAGTGGACCCGATGCGACGGCCCTCCAGAGCCTCGTCAGACGCCGCGGCCTCACGGATCGGGTCGAGTTTCTCGGTCGGGTCAGTGACGAGGAGGCGCTCACGCTGTATGCCCAGGCCCTGGCCGTGTACTATGCGCCCTATGACGAGGACTATGGCCTGGCTACCATCGAGGCGATGAAGAGCGCCCGGCCCGTATTGACATTCAATGATAGCGGCGGCGTGCTCGAGTTTGTCGAGGATGAGATCACCGGCTATACCGTGCGATCGCGGGATGCCAGGGCGCTTGCCGAGCGCATCGACACGTTGTACGCTGACAGGCAACGTGCCAAAAAGCTGGGGCAAAGCGGTATGGAGCGCGTCGAGACGATCAACTGGGACCGTACCCTGACCACGCTGTTGGGAGAGTGAGATGCTGCGGATTGCCCTGTTTGCGCCACTGCGCCCGGTGCGCACAGCCCTCGCTGATCATATCGAGGGCATTTTGCCGCTCTTGGCCCAGCATCTGGAGATCACGGTGGTCACCAAGGGGGACTATACCCCCTCCCATGCCATGTTCCAGAAAAAGGCTGCCCCAGGCATCCCCTACATCCCCTATCGCGAGTTCCAACGGAACCCCCACGACTATGACCTGATTGTCTATCAGATGGGCGACGAGCCTGAAATTCACGGTTACATGCTCGAGGCGCTGGCCGAGTACCCGGGGCTGGTGCTGCTCAACGACCTGGTAATGCACCATGCCATCGCGGGTATCACGCTGAACCAGGGGCGCCCCGAGCAATACTTGGAGGAGATGCGTTACTCCTATGGGCAACTCGGCGTGCGCGTGGCTCAGAGGCTGATGGCCGGCGAGCGGGATGACCTGATGTGGCAATTTCCCCTGGTGGAACGCATCCTCGACCAGAGCCTGGCCGTTGCCGGCTTTAACGGTTATATGTGTGATCAGATTCGCACCTTGCGGCCCGAGCTACCCCTGCGGATGATCCCCTATCCCTTTTACCTGCCGGAAGGCATGGCCAAGACCTTTGATGTCACCAAGCTGCGCCGCGATCTGGACCTGGAACACAGGCCGGTGGTGGCGTCCTTTGGGTTCTTTATCCCGGACAAGCGTCTGCGGCTGGTCATGCGAGCGTTCAAGCGTGTTCTCGACAAGCATCCCGATGCGTGCTATCTGCTGGTCGGAGGGGCGAGCCAATACTATGATCTCGACGCCGAGCTGCGTATGGAAGGCCTGGATCAGAGTATGCGCCTGACCGGCTGGCAGGATCCGATCGCCTTTACCGAGTTTATGCATGTCACCGACATCGCGGTGCACCTGCGTTGGCCCCACATCGGAGGCACCCCCTACACGCCCATCCGCCTGCTCGGGCTGGGCGTGCCCACCATCATCAGCGATATCGAACCGCTGGCCGAGATCCCCGAGGACGCGGTGCTGCGGATCCTTCCCAATCACCCCGATGAGGAAGAGCTCCTGGCCGAGGCCATCGACGATTTGCTCAGCGATCCGCGCAGAGCGCGCGAGATGGCGCAGGCGGGCCAACGTCATATCCAGGAGCACCACGATCTGGAACATATCGCAGAGCAGTATCGGTCCTATTTCCGCTGGGTGGTGGAACACCGCGAGACTTTGGAAGCGCTGTTGCGCGAGCGGCGCCAGCGCTCGGAGGGCCCCGAGCCCTGCCCAGGATACGAGCGCACCATCGGCGTATTGGGCGAGGCGTTGGCGGGTCTGGGGCTGACGTACGATGACGAACGCTGGATTCGGCCCTTTGCCCATATCGTGGACGAGCTTCTTGGCCCCGAGGAGCCGCTAGAATGATTGCGGTTGATCCTGGCAACATGGCCGGCGGCATGCTCGGCCTGGCATTGCTGTGCCTCGTGCTCGGCGCCTATGGCTATCTGCTGATAGGGCGCTTTTTCTCCGTCAACAGAGGCAGCCTGTTTGAGGTCGCCGGTGCTTGCGTGCTGATTGGCTTTCTGGCCCTTTCGTGGCTGGGCAGCATCCTTGCCGTGGCCAGCCTGTTCACCTGGTGGCTGTTTGCCATTGCGGCCGTGGGGGTGGTTATCCTGGCCCGGCGGTGGTCGCGGTCCTTGCCGCTCGGGCCCGCGCCGCTTGGCTCCACGTCGGGACTCGCGCAGGTGGCGGTCGTCCTCTTGCTGGCTGGTGCCGCATGGCTCTATGCGCGCCCGACCGAATCGTGGCTCGTCTTTGACGACTCGGCGGTCTATGGCATGGCGGGCGTACACCTGGCCGAGATGGGAACTCTGATACCTTCCGTTGAGGTCCTCTTGTGCAGGGGGCATCACGCATTTCGGTTCTTTGGTCCGTTTCGATGGTGGGACGGCTGCGAACCCGCCCTCTCGGTCGGCTTTTTGCCGGTGCCCAAGGTATGGGCGGGCTTTGCTGCCTGGCTGTTTGGGCCCAGCGGAGCGGTGTGGAGCGCTCCATTGGCGGGCATTTTGGCCCTGTTGGCCTGGTTCCTGTTCGTCCGGCGGGCGGTGGGCGTGCTGCCTGCCCTTGTGGCGACGGCTCTCGTAACAGTCGCCTTTCCCCAGGTGTGGTACTCGCGGACCATCATGTCCGAGACCTTTACGCAGATCACGCTGTTCGGTGGGCTGTACCTGTTGCTCCTAGAGCGAGAAACCAACAGCACCGCTCGTCTAGGCATTTGGGGGATTGGCTCTGCACTGATGATGGGGCTCCTGGCACTGATTCGGTTTGAGGCGGTGTTGTTTCTCACTATTCTGGTGGCGGCCTGGCTTGCGGCCAACGTCTTTCCTGCCAGAGAGGGGCCCGTGAGATGGCCTGCACCCTGGGTGCCGCGCTGGCTCGGGTGCGTGTTCCTCTTGACGCTCTTGGCCATGGGGCTCTCTTTCGCTTCGACGCCCCACTACTACCTGGATCAAATGGTCAAGCTGATGACGCGCAGCACCATAACCCTCAGCCTGTTGGCCGTGGCTGTTCTGGCGGCGGCCATAGCGCTGCTCCGGCGCTCCGGCGTACAACGTCTGTGGAACGCCGTGGCCAGGCGGCCCCTGGCGCACGTCGCCATTCTGGCCCTTGTCGCGGCCTGGTGGCTCGTCACGGCATTGGATCTGCTCTGGGGCGGCGGGCCTTTTCGAGACGTGGCCCTATGGCTGCCGCTCTATCTGGGATGGGCGGGCGTGGTGTTGGGCGCGGCGGGGCTGGCGTGGTTGGCCCTCAAGCCCACGGTCGCCCCCGAAGCCTATGCCTTGCTCTTGCTGGCCCTGTTGATGGCCACAATCTTTGTCATACGCCCGCTGGTCACGCGTGTACATCCCTGGGCGATCCGCCGGTACGTGCCCTTTATCATTCCCGCCTTGGCACTGGGCATCGGGCTGTTCTATGATCGTGTGTGGGCAGCGGTCGTCGCGCGGACGAAGCGCAGGGGCAGCCTGTGGCGCTGGCCGGTGGGCCTGGCGCTGGCCCTGTTTGTGGGCATTTCCATCGTACTTTTCGGTCGCACCACCCTCCCCTTTGTGCAACATCGCGAGATGGCCGGCCTGTGGGATCAGTTGGAAGATCTGGCGTCGCTGTACCCCGAGGACGCCATCCTGGTCTTTGATCATGGACCCTATGGCCAACGCATTCCTCAGGCAATGGAGTTGGTCTTTGGCTATAGCGTTCTTGGCTTTCTTGA